>NZ_LCWL01000009.1:0-162227 GCF_001441695.1 Alishewanella sp. WH16-1
CCCGGCGCACGCATAAAAAAACCCGCCGCAGCGGGTTTTTTATTCCTAAGCAACTAGCTTACAGAGTAATGCCTTTGACGCGGGCTTTCTCTTTAATATAACCTTCGTAGCTGTTAGCTTGACGCGCAGTCGCAGAGTCACGTTTGGCTTGCTGCAATGCAGCAAAGGCTTCACGCAGTTTACCCTGGCTCAGATACGCATCTACCATGCTCATATGCACCCGACCAGCATTGCTAGATTCACGCGCTAACGAAGCTTCAAAGGCTTTGATGGCATCGTTATAACGTTGAATCGACATATATGCAAAGCCTTGGCGACGATAGGCGTCAGCTTCGTTGGTCAGAGCTGCCAGCTCACCGTAGTATTGCGCAGCTTTGCCAAACTCACGCGCCGCCTGGAAGTTAGAAGCAATGGCCGTCAGCATAGTACGATCTTTTTTGATCTTACCGCTCTTTACGTATTTTTCATAAAGAGTTGCTGCTTTGTATGGAATATTGTTATTCGCATACATCTGACCAATTAACTTTAACTCCGACTCTGATTCCAAATAGCCGTTGTTATAGGCAATTTGTAACGCACTAAGCGACTTCTCGTAGTTTTCTACCAGAGTGTAAAAGTTACCCAGGTATACCCAGAACTGGCGCTCTTCTGGGAACAATTGCACCATAGTTTCTACGGTTTCGACTGTCTTTGGATAATTCTTTGACTCGTACAGTGCGCCCATCTTCAACATATAATGTTGCTTATTGGGCTCTCTGGCATACCGAATCGCATTATCAATCGGCACCAGCACTTTCTGGTAGTCCTGCAGTTGATAGTACGCGTTGGCAATACGCAGGTAGACGTCGGCATCATTTTCACCGGTAAAACGCAGCCAGGATTCATAGTTTTTGATTGCTTCCCGATGCATATTTTCCATCGATTGCAAATCAGCAACTAACTTAAGCGAGCTTGCCTGGTCGGCAAAACTCAGCACATCCGGCTTAGTCGCCTGTTCCAGATATTTGATCGCCTGCTTAGGGTCTTTCTGGGCGTATAAGTTACCAATAAAGCGCGCTAAGAAGGCATTATCGAAATCATTACCACCACGGATTTCCAATAGTACCTGCAGCGCTTCATCAACTTTTTCTTCGTTGTAAAGCTCAAAGGCTTTGGTAACACCACGGCCCACCCGTTCACCGGGCAGCTGTGTTTTACGGCTTTTACGCTCTTCGATACGGGCGCGGTCTGCGTCAGTCAGTGTTACTTGTGCCATCGCCGGCACGGTAAAACTAACGGCCGCAGCGACCATTAATGCTGAAGTAAGCAGAGATAATTTTTTCATACCTTAGCCTCCCTGAGCCATATCTAAAGTAAAGTCCAGCTGTACCTGTTGGCCAGGCTGACGCACTGGTTTACCGTCAACAACTTTCGGGCTGTATTTCCAGCGCCGTAACGCACGAATTGCTTCACGGTCAAATACGCGGCGTGGTTCAGCTTCAATCACTTCAACCTCGTCTACGCTACCATCTTCCATAATAGTAAAACGTAATCTTACCCAACCTTGCAAACCATCACGTGCAGCCTGCACAGGGTAGCGCGGTTCAATCCGGACGATAGGTGTTGCATCACCGTCACGTAATAATGAACCCGGGTCGCCCAAACCTGTGTTAGCGCCTAAATCCAAGCCTGGCATATTGAATGATACTGCACCGGCAGTATTACTCATCTCAGGCTCCGGCTGCGGCTGCTTTGGCGGTTGCGCTGGCGGCGGCGGTGGTGGTGGCGGCGGTGGACGCCGTACCTGCGTATCTGAATCCGGCGGTGTCGTATTAATCTCGATGATAATACGCTCCTGCTCAGGAGCCCGGCGTTCGCCGCTGCCCTCAATGAGCAGCGCCATAATCAGAAACAACAGGAACGTTACCACGGCACCGATAATTAACGATGTTAGGAAACGTACCATAATTAGTTGTTCTCCCCGGCAACAGTAATGACCAGTGACGGGTCAGCTGCTTTAATCTGATCCATAACTTCCATTACTACACCGTGTTTAGCTTCCTGATCAGCCTGGATAATAATGGTATCCGTTGGTGATTCAGCTCTTAAACGTTCGATGTTTGCAGCTACCCGCTCTACGTCAACCGGACGCTTGTCCATCCATACTTCACCATTTGCACGGATTGCAATAAAGATGGTTGCACTAGGCTTCTGCGTGGCTTGAGTCGCTTCAGGTTTGTTGACGTCAATACCGGCTTCCTTCACGAATGAAGTGGTTACGATAAAGAAAATCAACATAATGAAAACGATATCCATCATCGGCGTAATGTCGATTGCGGCTTCTTCGTCTTCGCGTATACGTTTACGTGCCATACAAATTCTCTCTTAATGATGCGGTAAGTGGTCAACGAGATCTGCTTTTTCCCGTTTAACTTTCACTTCCAGCCGCGAACTGAAAAATACACCCGACAAGGCAGCAACCATACCGGCCATTGTTGGAATAGTTGCCATGGAAATACCCGCCGCCATAGTGCGTGGGTTACCGGTACCTTGGGTGGCCATAATATCGAACACCGCAATCATACCGGTTACTGTTCCAAGCAGACCCACTAAGGGGCACATCGCAACCAGTGTTTTAATCAGTAACATTCTTTGATCGAGTAGATCCTTAGCTTCAGAAATCCAGCCGTCACGGATTTTATGCGCATACCAGGAAGTCGTATCTTCCCGGGCATCCCACTTCGCAATGATTTCCGCTTTTAACTTCGGAAACACCGACGTGACATACCAGTAGCGCTCAATCATCAATACCCACATAACGAAGAGCACTATGGCGACAACGTACAGGACGTTGCCTCCCGTATGGATAAAATCCTGTACCGATTCCCACAGCCCTGCTAGCTGGAGTATCATTAGGCTTTCTCCTTCTCCGCGTGAGCAGCGATAATACCAGCGCTTTGCTCATCCAGAATTTGTAAAATTGACTTAGCACGAGACTGTACAATGCTGTGTGCGAACAGTAATGGTAAGGCACACACCAGACCCTGAGCAGTTGTTACCAGAGCAAGAGAGATTGAACCGGCCATCAGTTTCGGGTCACCAGTACCGTACAGCGTAATTTGCTGGAACGTCAGGATCATACCGATAACGGTACCTAACAGACCCATCAGCGGACCAACAGCAGCAAACAGTTTGATCAAACCAATACCACGGTCAACTTTTGGTGTTTCACGCAGGATAGCTTCATCCAGTTTCAGTTCCAGGTTTTCCACATCAGCAGTTTTGTTGTCATGGTAAACTTTCAGGATACGACCCAGCGGGTTGTTGTCTGAAGGATTGTTCAGGTTCTTCAGCTGAGCGCGCATCTTGCCGCCAACTGCTGACAATACCAGCAACCGCTCTAATGCAATCAGTAAGCCTACAGCTAATAACGCAATGATTAAGTAACCAACGGTACCACCCTGATGGAAGTATTCCATAAAGGTTGCGCGCTGCTGGTTCAGACGTAACAGAGAGTTACCTTTGGTTGGGTCTACGTACAGGCTAGACAATTCACCTGCAGACGCGCTGTTAAAGGCGGCAACAGTGTTATGAATTTTAGACTGTGGAGCACGGCCCAAAGGTTGGATCTGGTCAGTGTCTACGTTACGGATTAAATAGTCGGTAGCAGTCGTCAGGTGGAAAGCACCAAAACGGGTCACGCGCTGAGTTGAAGTACCACCAGCCAGCTCAACCACTTCGGCATCAAACTTGGCGATCTTACCTGATTCAGTCATCTCGGTTAACATCGCTACCCACAGATCTTCCATCTGCTCTAAGGTTGGCAGTTCGGTTGCTGCAGCAACTTCGCGCAGAGACACATCACGGCCAGGGTATTGAGCGCTGATAATTGAGCTGCTAATGGCACCTACAGTTTTGTTTGCAGTCTGGCGAACCACACCGAACACTTCACCCATGGTACCTAGTGCACTTTCTAATTCCTGTTGCTTTTGTGCAATAAGAATGTCGTTTTGTGCATATTCTTGCTGTAAACGTTTACCGCGGGCTTCTTCTTCTGCCAGCTGACGTTTAGCAGTGTTTAACAGTGCTTGTTTATCAGCACGCTCTGCCAGGAAAGCACGTTCACGCTCCTGGTTGATACGGCCTTCAACGGTACGTTGCTGTTGAATTTGCTGTAATAACTGATCCAGCTTTTCAGTGTTTGCAGTCGCGTTAAAGGCTACTGAAGCAGAAAGGGTAACTGCCGCAGCGACGACTAAACTTTTAATTGCCATTTTCATCTATTCTTACTCCGCTGCGAAAAGTGGTACACGATCCATCTCAAGCGTGGCTTCACGACGTGCCATCTTGATGAAATTGCTGACCGAAGTCAGGTATGAATCAGGTAACTTATCCCAGCTGCCGCTGCTCTTATTGTAAACCCAAGCTGAAGCGCCATCCAATGCCATTGCCATCAGTGCTAAACGACCGATATGCACGTAATCAACAGTAATTTCGCTACCACCGTTGTTCAGCGTGCCTTGGAAAGCGGCTAATTCAGTGCCGTAGCCCATTTCAATTTCATAGGCTTCCAGGATTTGGCGGAATTGCTCAGAACGCTGTACGTCTGAACGGGCCATCAGGTCACGCAGACGCTGAACACGCTCTAAACGACGCTCAGTACGCAGTGGGATGTCGGCATTAATAAACTGCTCTAACGAGTCAATCATGCGGAACATCAAAGGTACAGTGCCTTGGTTGGTTTTTTCTAAACCGTCGATTTGACGCTGGATAGAATTGATCTGACGTTGCTGGTCAGCAACCAGAGTTGCTAAGAAGTCGTTGTATACTTTCAGGTTGTCTGTCTGATCTACAACAACACGGTATTCACCCAACAGTTCCTGAGTCTGTTCGTAAATCGTGTTGATCTTTTCCTGAGATTGTACTGCCGCGCGCTGGATTTGCGCGTTGGCCTGATGCAGATCTTTTAAGTCTGCTGCTACAGCTGCGCCAGCGAAGGCAAAACTGCCCGCCAGTGCTGAGGCAACGAGGCTCATATGAATTTTTTTATTAAACATAGTTCCCAACCAATTATTGCTGATTAACGTAACCTGATGTTGTAAGGGTCGCCGTTTAACAACGACAGCAGACCCTCGTTTAGAGGGTAAACCGCCCGCATCATTACAGGTAAAACGCGGGTTGTCAACACACACCCCGCGCTTAAAAGGCTGTAATCATGCGCCTTGAGCAGCGGTTTAGCACCAATTTTAAGCAGCGATAAACAGAATCATCATTTTGTTTATCGCCTATTAAAAACTCTGGTTATTTAATGTTCGGTGTTAACTTCCCCGAGACATATAAATCTACCATCGCATCCAATGACAACGGCTTGATTTTACTGCCTTGCCCGGCACAACCAAAGGCTTCATAACGGGCAATACAGATATCCGCCATTGCTTTTACGGATTCCTGTAAATATTTGCGCGGATCGAATTCCGCCGGGTGTTTTGCCAGATAACGGCGAATCGCACCGGTAGAGGCTAAACGTAAGTCAGTATCAATATTAACTTTACGCACCCCGTATTTGATCCCTTGCTGGATTTGCGCAACCGGCACACCATAGGTTTCCGGAATAGCACCACCATATTCATTGATAACTTCTAACCAATCCTGTGGCACGGAAGACGAACCATGCATCACCAAATGCGTATCCGGGATCCGCTGATGAATGGCTTTAATGCGATCGATCGCCAGAATGTCATCTGTTGGTGGCCGGCTGAACTTGTAAGCACCATGAGAAGTGCCACAAGCAATGGCTAACGCATCAACCTGCGTTTCACGCACAAACTGCGCCGCTTCTTCCGGATCGGTCAACATCTGGTCATGACTGAGCTTACAATCCGCGCCGATGCCGTCTTCCTCACCCGCTTCGCCGGTTTCCAACGAGCCCAGACAACCTAATTCACCTTCAACTGACACACCACAGGCATGCGCTATTTCCACAACGCGACGCGTTACTTCGACGTTATAAGCATAGTCCATTGGCGTTTTGCCGTCTTCACCCAGTGAGCCATCCATCATCACTGACGAAAAGCCCAGTTGGATTGAGCGCTGACACACCGCCAGTGAAGTGCCATGATCCTGATGCATTACCACCGGGATATGCGGAAACTCCTCTACCGCGGCCAGAATTAAGTGCCGCAGGAAAGGCGCACCGGCGTATTTGCGGGCACCGGCCGACGCCTGCACAATCACCGGGCTGTCGGTTTTGTCTGCCGCCAGCATAATGGCACGCATCTGTTCAAGATTGTTTACGTTAAACGCCGGCACGCCATAACTAAATTCGGCAGCGTGATCCAACATTTGCCGTAAGGATATCAGAGCCATGAGGTCCTCTCTTTTATACTAAGGTACAGTTTCAGAATAATAGTTTTATGTCTTTTTTATGAATTTTATCGATGAAGCCAGGTTATTTTAAATTCTGCGCCCGTTCTTCCAAAATTGCCACTGCTGGTAAGGTTTTTCCTTCCAGAAATTCCAGAAATGCACCACCACCGGTCGAAATATAGGAAATTTGCTCTGCCACACCATATTTATCAATCGCCGCCAAAGTGTCACCGCCACCGGCAATTGAAAACGCCTCGCTTTGTGCGATAGCTTCAGCCAGCGCCTTGGTACCGGCACCAAACTGGTCAAATTCAAACACACCGACCGGACCATTCCAGACAATGGTACCGGCGTTTTTCAAAATGGAGGTTAATTCAGCGATGGTGGTCGGGCCAACATCAAAAATCATATCGTCAGCAGCTACGGCAGCGACGTTTTTCAACTCAGCCGTTGTTTCGGCACTAAAGGCTTTACCTGTTACCACATCGGTTGGTACCGGGATATTACCACCCCGGGCTTTCGCCTGCGCCATTAGGCGCTGTGCTTCCGGGATCAGGTCGTTTTCACACAGGGATTTACCGACATTGTGGCCCTGAGCGGCAATAAAGGTATTGGCAATACCGCCCCCCACAATGAGCTGATCAACAATACCGGACAGTGACTCCAGTACGGTCAGCTTGGTGGAGACTTTAGAACCTCCGACGATAGCAACCAGTGGTCGTTTTGGATTTTTCAAAGCGGCAGCCAAGGCGTCCAGCTCTGCGGTCAGTAACGGACCGGCGCAGGCGACCTTAGCATACTTGGCGACACCATGAGTCGACGCCTGAGCGCGGTGCGCTGTACCAAAGGCATCCATCACGAACACATCGCAAAGCGCGGCCAGTTTTTGCGCCAGCTCATCGTTGTTTTTGCCTTCGCCTTTATTAAAGCGTACGTTTTCAAATACCACCACTTCGCCCTGTGCAACCTCAACACCCTTTAGGTAGTCTGCCACCAGCCGCACCGGTGCCGTTAAGGCTTTAGCCAGATAGTCTGCTACCGGCTGCATTGAGGATTCGGCGTCAAATACGCCCTCTTCCGGCCTGCCCAGATGTGACATCACCATCACCTTCGCGCCCTTAGCCAGCGCCAGTTCAATGGTAGGAATTGCGGCTTTTAAGCGTGCATCTGAGGTTACCACGCCGTCTTTAACCGGTACGTTTAAATCTTCGCGGATCAGTACACGTTTACCGTGCAGATCTAAGTCGCTCATACGGATCACAGACATCTTTCTCTCCCTGGGATTAAACTCGAATTAAGGTTGCAATTAAAAATTTTGGCTCATCACTCTGGCGGTATCCAACATCCGGTTAGCAAAGCCCCATTCGTTATCGCACCACACCAGGCATTTCACTAATCTTTTGTGGCTAACGCGGGTTTGGCTGCCATCGACAATGCAGGAGTGCGGATCATGGTTAAAGTCGACCGACACCAGCGGCGCTTCAGTGTAATCTAAAATGCCGCTCAGTGCGGTCTGACCGGCTGCACGCAATACCCGGTTAATCTCGATGATGGTCACGTCCTGATGCAGGGTAACGCTAAGATCCATCGCCGTAACATTAATAGTGGGTACCCGCACTGCGATGGCTTCAAAACGCCCGGCCAGATGCGGCATAATCCGCTCGATGCCGAGCGCCAGCTTGGTATCCACCGGAATAATCGAATGGCTGGCAGCGCGGGTGCGACGTAAATCCGGATGATAGGCATCAATCACCTGCTGGTCATTCATCGAGGCATGAATGGTCGTAATAGTACCGCTTTCAACACCAAAGTGCTGATCCAGTACCTGGATCACCGGTACAATACAGTTAGTGGTACAGGAACCGGCCGATACCACCTGCATCTGCGCGTCTAGCAAATGCTGATTAATGCCGTAAATTACTGTTGCATCGATATCGGCGTCCGCCGGGTGCGAAAATAACACTTTTTTGGCACCGGCCTGCAAATGCCAGTTGGCATGCTCCCGGCTGTGAAAAACACCGGTACACTCCAGCACAATATCCACCTCAAGCTCGCGCCAGGGTAACTCCAGCGGATCAGGCTCATTAAAAAGTGCAATCTTGTCGCCGGCGACACTCAAGCCACCCGGGATCGCCGCAACCGGATAGCGAAAACGGCCATGGGCACTGTCGTAACGTAACAGATGCGCCACACCTTCGGCTTGCGCCAGCTCATTAATCGCCACCACCTGTAACTGCTGTTGCCAGCCGTTTTCATAAATGGCGCGCAAAATGTTGCGACCAATACGGCCAAAGCCGTTTATTGCCAGTTTAATTGTCATAAGCTCAGCATGAAAAAACGGGCCCGGTGAGGGCCCGTTACAAAACCAGAATTACGCCAGCAAGGTTCTGGCAGTCGCCAGCACGTTGGCGGCAGTAATACCAAAATGTTCAAATAGCTGCTCAGCCGGTGCCGACTCACCAAACGTCTGCATGCCGATCACAGCGCCATTTAAACCGACATATTTATACCAGGTATCCATAATACCGGCTTCCACCGCAATCCGCTTGCTAACACTGGCTGGCAGCACGGCTTCACGGTAACTGGCATCCTGTTGCTCAAACACATCAGTCGATGGCATAGAGACGACTCGCACCGCCTTACCTTCGGCTTGCAACGTTTTAGCAGCCTGCATCGCCAGCTCGACTTCGGAGCCGGTAGCAATGATAATCAGCTCAGGCGTCGCGGCAGAGTCCAGCAGCACATAGCCACCGCATTTAATGGCAGCCAGTTGCTCTGCGGTACGGGCCTGTTGTACCAGATTCTGGCGGGTAAAGATCAGCGAGCTTGGGCCATCATGGCGCTCAATCGCTTGCTGCCAGGCCACCGCTGACTCCACCTGATCACAAGGGCGCCAGTTCATCAGATTCGGAGTGACTCGTAAGCTGGCCAGCTGCTCGACCGGTTGATGTGTTGGGCCATCTTCACCCAAACCAATTGAATCGTGAGTATAAACAAAGATCACTCTTTGCTTCATCAACGCAGCCATCCGCACTGCATTACGGGCATATTCCATAAACATCAGGAAGGTCGCGCCGTAAGGCACAAAGCCACCATGCAGCGCGATACCATTCATCATGGCAGACATGCCAAATTCGCGCACTCCGTAGTAAACATAGTTACCGGCGGCATCGTCTCTGGTCAGCGGCTTAGAACCTGACCATATGGTCAGGTTGGAGCCGGCTAAGTCGGCCGAGCCCCCCATAAACTCCGGTAATAGCGGGCCAAAGGCATTCAGTGCATTTTGTGATGCCTTACGGGTGGCGATAGTTGCCGGGTTAGCTTGTAATTGCTCAATATACGCCTGACTTTGTGCTGCCCAATCGGCAGGTAAGGTACCGGCATTGCGACGCTCAAACTCAGCAGCCAGTTCCGGATAAGCTTTTTCGTATGCCGTAAAGCGCTGTTGCCAGCTTTGTTCTGCTGCCGCGCCAGCCGCCTTGGCATCCCAGTCAGCATAGATATCCGCCGGGATTTCAAAGGGGGCGTAGGGCCATTGTAAAAATTCGCGGGCAGCGGCAATTTCCGCTTCACCCAGCGGTGCACCATGGCAGTCATGGCTGCCACCTTTATTCGGTGCGCCATAACCGATCACAGTTTTGGTACAGATCAGTGTTGGTTTGTCGGTCACGGCGCGTGCCTGTTCAATGGCCGCTTTAATCGCTTCCGGATTATGGCCATCAACATTGGCCACCACATGCCAGCCGTAGGCTTCAAAGCGCGCCGGGGTATTATCGGTAAACCAGCCTTCGACATGACCATCAATCGAAATGCCGTTATCATCCCAGAATGCAATCAGCTTACCTAAACCAAGGGTGCCCGCCAAGGAACAGGCTTCGTGCGAAATACCCTCCATCAAACAGCCGTCGCCCAGGAACACATAAGTATAGTGGTCAACAATATCAAAACCGGGACGGTTAAACTGCGCCGCCAGCGCTTTTTCGGCCAGCGCCATCCCCACCGCATTGGTAATACCCTGCCCCAGCGGTCCGGTGGTGGTTTCTACGCCCGGCGCATAACCAAACTCCGGATGGCCCGGGGTTTTAGAATGCAACTGGCGGAACTGTTTTAGATCATCCAGTGACAATTGATAGCCGCTCAGATGTAACAGCGAATAGATCAGCATCGAGCCGTGACCATTCGACAGTACAAAGCGGTCGCGGTCGGCCCAGCCAGGGTTTTGCGGGTTATGTTTCAGATAGTCACGCCATAACACTTCGGCAATATCGGCCATCCCCATAGGGGCGCCCGGGTGGCCTGATTTAGCTTTTTGCACCGCGTCCATACTTAAGGCACGGATGGCATTGGCGAGTTGTTTACGAGATGGCATGCAGACTCCTGACAAATTGCGCTGATTATTCAGACTTGAGGTTTGCAGTGTAACCCGACACAGGCTGTTACCAAAATGATTACTGTGGGGGTTTAGATGGCCGTATTTTCACCCAGCCGCCGCCAGATGGCAAATGATTATCTGTGGCCTTTTTTGCAGCGCGGTGATCTGGTAGCTCGCGTTTACGTAATTTCCGGCATGAAAGACGTCTGGGCGTAAATTTTTCTGGTAATCGCCGGGGGCTTTCACTAAAATAAGCGGCTATTTTTTTGGCGCCTGCCGGCTAAACTGAACTGGCAACAGCTGCGCCTGCTTAATCTCAGCGCTGTGACGGTGTCACGGCGCTTTATGTATTAACTAACGTGGTGGAAACTAACAGATGGCACAACATATTTTCACGTCTGAGTCTGTATCTGAAGGGCATCCGGATAAAATCGCTGATCAGATTTCCGATGCGGTACTGGATGCGATCCTGGAACAAGACAGCAAGGCGCGTGTTGCCTGTGAGACCTTCGTTAAAACAGGTATGGTGTTAGTCGGTGGCGAAATCACGACTTCTGCCTGGGTTGATATCGAAGAGCTGGTACGCAAAACCGTACGTGAAATTGGCTATACCCATTCTGATATGGGTTTTGACGCCGACTCCTGCGCTGTATTAAATGCGATTGGTAAACAATCACCCGATATCAATCAGGGTGTAGATAAAGCTGACCCGCGCGAGCAAGGCGCGGGTGACCAGGGTTTAATGTTTGGCTACGCCAGTAACGAAACCGACGTGCTGATGCCAGCGCCTATTACCTATTCACACCGTCTGGTACAGCGTCAGGCCCAGGTGCGTAAAGACGGTACCCTGCCGTGGTTACGCCCGGATGCCAAGTCGCAGTTAAGCTTTATTTACGAAGACGGTAAGCCAGTCGGTATCGATGCTGTAGTATTATCTACCCAGCACTGTGACACCATCAGCACCGCTGACCTGCGTGAAGCGGTAATGGAAGAAATCATTAAGCCAGTATTACCGGCGGAGTGGTTAAACAGCAAAACCAAGTTTTTTATCAACCCAACCGGTCGTTTTGTGATCGGTGGCCCTATGGGTGACTGTGGTTTAACCGGCCGCAAGATTATCGTAGATAGCTACGGTGGTATGGCGCGCCATGGTGGTGGTGCTTTCTCTGGTAAAGATCCATCAAAGGTTGACCGCTCAGCGGCTTATGCTGCCCGCTATGTCGCGAAAAACCTGGTTGCGGCTGGCCTGGCAGAGCGTCTGGAGCTGCAGGTATCCTATGCTATTGGTGTTGCCGAACCCACTTCAATCAGCCTGGAAACCTTCGGTACCAGCAAACTGAGTGAAGACGAGCTGATCAAACTGGTACGTGAGCATTTCGATCTGCGTCCTTATGGCCTGATCCAAATGTTGGATCTGGAGCGGCCAATTTATCAGCCGACGGCGGCTTATGGCCACTTCGGTCGTAACGAGTTCCCGTGGGAGAAAACCGATAAAGCTGAGCTGTTACGTCAGTACGCAAAGTAAGCGACTTAATGCTTAACAGCTGAAAAAGGAGAGGAGACTCTCCTTTTTTCTTTTTAATTTGGCGCTTCAGCCGATTTGCCGCTTACCCGAGGCGCGCTTTTGTGTATTATTAGGGCGTTTTAGCCTCCAGGGTCTGATTGCTGCTGGCAATCACACAATAAAAAAGCAAGAAAAAGGAACTGCTATGTCAGAACAAACCGCCGCCGTGAAAAACGGCTGGATGAACCGTGCGCTCAATACCATTGAGGTGATCGGGAACAAATTACCCGATCCGGCCGTGCTCTTTGCACTGTTAATGGTTATCGTCTGGGGCCTGTCCTGGTTATTTTCCGGGATGACCTTTACTGAAATTGACCCGAGAAGCGGCCAACAGGTACAAATCGTCAATTTGCTGTCCGGTGATGCCTTAACCTTATTCGCCTCCAATATCGTAACGACCTTCGTTAACTTCCCACCACTGGGTGTGGTGCTGGTTGCGATGTTAGGTTTAGGGGTAGCGGAATATACCGGCTTTATTAATGCCGGTTTACGCTCAATCCTGGCCGTAACACCAAAGATGTTATTAACCCCAGTGTTAATTGCCGTGGGTGTCCTAAGCCATGTGGCGGTAGATGCCGGCTATGTGCTGGTGATTCCGCTGGGTGCGGTAATTTTCTATGCTGCGGGCCGTCATCCATTGGCCGGTATCGCCGCAGCCTTTGCCGGTGTCTCCGGTGGTTTCTCGGCCACTTTCTTTGTGCCCTCCAGCCTGGACCCGTTACTGGCCGGTATGACACAGGTTTCAGCTCAGCTGCTGGATCCAACTGTTACCATCAACCCGCTAAATAACTATATCTTTACCACCGCTTCTACCTTCCTGATTGTATTAGTTGGCTGGTTTTTAACGGATAAAGTGATTGAACCGCGCCTGCAAGCCACTAAGGTTGATGGCGATACATCACAAATGGTGAAAATGGATGCACTTAGCGCCCAAGAGCGGAAAGGCTTACGCGCTGCTGTGATTTCGATGTTTGTCGTTGCCGCCCTGCTGGCGCTGAGTATTGTGCTGCCAACCGTTACGCCTTGGGCCGCCCCGGCTGAGCAAGTTGTCGAGGGGATGAACCCGCTGCTGGTTGCTGCCTCGCCACTGATGAAGTCGATTGTAACGTTGATCTTTGTGTTCTTCCTGGTACCAGGTATTGTCTATGGCTATGTCGCCGGCACGGTACAAACTCACCGCGATGTGATCAAAGGCATGAGCAATGCGATGAGTGGTATGGGCTACTATATCGTGATGGCGTTCTTCTGTGCGCTGTTCCTGTATGCCTTTAACCAGTCGAATCTGGGGGTATTACTGGCGTTAAAAGGCGCCAATGCGTTAAAAGCCATGGGACTGCCACTGGCAATGACATTGGTAGGTATCGTGTTTTTATCCGGTTTAGTTAACCTGGTTGTCGGCTCTGCTTCTGCCAAATGGGCTCTGATTGGCGCTATCATGGTGCCGATGCTGATGGAACTGGGCATTTCACCGGATCTGACCCAGGCAGCCTACCGCGTTGGTGACTCTTCGACCAACATTATCACGCCACTGCTGCCGTACTTCCCGCTGATCGTTGTGTTCTGTCAAAAGTATGTGAAGAACAGCGGTATTGGTACTCTGGTAGCGTTAATGCTGCCCTACTCTATTGCGATGCTGGTACTCTGGACTGCCTTCCTGCTTGGCTTCTGGGCACTGGATATTCCGCTGGGCTTAGGTGCCTCATACGAGTATATTCCTAACCGCTAAGCAACACGCGTTTTGACTAAGGCCCTGCGGGGCCTTTTTTTATCGATTAGCAGCGGGTTGGCGCGAAACACTGTTAATATTAGCCTCAGGCTTTTTTCAGTTAAACAGAACGACAAGATGCGAACAATACGAATCTACCAACCATTAGCCTTGCCAGCCGGCGCTAAGCTTGCCCTGAGTGACGACGCGGCCAACCACGTCGGCCGGGTGCTGCGAATGCAAGCGGGACAGCCATTACAATTGTTTAATGGCGATGGCAAAAACTATGCCGCTACCATCAGCGAAGTCGGCAAGAAACAGCTATGGGTTACTATCGACAGCAGCAGCGACAATCCGGTCGAATCACCGCTGCGTATCCACTTAGGTCAGGGCATTTCCCGCGGTGACCGGATGGATTTCGCCATTCAAAAAGCAGTAGAGCTTGGCGTGACCGAAATCACCCCACTTTTTACCGAGCGCTGCGGCGTAAAACTGGATGCCGAGCGTTTGGCGAAACGTACCGAGCAGTGGCAAAAGATTGCGATCAGTGCCTGCGAGCAAAGCGGACGCAGTGTGGTGCCAACAGTGCATACGGCGGTTAGTTTGCAACAATGGCTGGCCTCCCCAACAAAAGCTTTAAGGCTGACCTTGGATCCGCGCGCTGCCGCCACCATTAAGACCCTAACTCCGGCCAGCGATATTCAGTTGGTAATAGGTCCGGAAGGTGGCTTTACCGATACTGAAGTCAGCCAAACCGCGGCCGCCGGCTTTACCGGTATTACGCTGGGTCCGAGAATTTTGCGCACTGAAACGGCAGCGCTGACCGCGATCAGCGCCCTGCAACTGCAATTTGGCGATCTCGCCTGAGGATAAGCATGACAGCAATTAAACTTGGCATCGTGATGGACCCGATTGCGGACATCAATATCAAAAAAGACTCCAGCTTTGCCATGCTGCTGGAAGCGCAGCGCCGCGGCTATGAAATCCACTATATGGAAATGGCGGATCTGTATTTACTGCAAGGTCAGGCCCGCGCCCGTACGCGTTTACTGAGCGTCGAGCCCAACCCGGCGCGCTGGTATCACTTTGGTAGCGAACAGGATCTGGCGCTGAGCGAGCTCAACGTGATTCTGATGCGCAAAGATCCGCCCTTTGATACCGAATATATCTATGCCACCTATATGCTGGAGCGTGCCGAAGATGCCGGCACGCTGATTGTCAATAAACCGCAAAGCCTGCGCGATGCCAACGAAAAGCTCTATACCAGCTGGTTTAGTCAGTTTACGCCGAAAACCCTGGTTAGCCGCGATGCCAAGCGCTTAAAAGCCTTCTATCAGCAAGAGCAGGACGTAATCTTAAAGCCTCTGGATGGCATGGGTGGCGCCTCGATCTTCCGCTTAAAACCTGAAGATCCGAATGTCAGTGTAATTTTAGAAACGCTCACCGCCCATGGCAGTCAGTATGCGATGGCGCAGCGCTATATTCCGGAAATTGTCGATGGCGATAAACGAATCTTAGTGGTTGACGGCGAACCTGTGCCATACTGCTTAGCACGGATCCCCGCTTCGGGTGAAACCCGCGGTAATTTAGCCGCCGGCGGCCGTGGTGAAGCCCGTCCGCTGTCAGACAGCGACTGGGCCATTGCCAAAGCCATAGGCCCAACCTTAAAGGCCAAAGGTTTAATCTTCGTCGGTCTGGACGTGATCGGTGACAAACTGACCGAAATTAATGTCACCAGCCCGACCTGTATTCGGGAAATCGAAGCCGCCTTCCCGATCAGTATTACCGGTATGTTATTTGATGCTATCGAGCGTCGCCTGGCAGCAGGTTCGTAGTAAGTTGGTCGCACCACAGGTTGATCAAGGAGAACAGTATGCAAGGTTTCCAGAATCATTTTTTAATCGCGATGCCATCACTGGACGATCCGATGTTCAAACGCAGTGTCACTTACCTGTGTGAACATAACGAAGAAGGCGCCATGGGCATAGTGATCAATCATCCGATGAATGTGTCACTGGCTGAGCTGTTAGAGCAGCTGGAAATCAGCTATGACGCCAAGAGTCCGGCGGCACAGGCTAAGGTGGTTGCGGGCGGGCCGGTACAGCATGACCGTGGTTTTGTGTTGCATACCGCCAAACCCGGTTATCACAGCAGTTTACAGCTGGAAAATGGTTTGATGGTCACCACCTCGAAAGATATTTTGCAGGACCTGACTACCGACCAGGCGCCAGAGAAATTCATACTGGCGCTGGGTTATGCTGGCTGGACTGCCGGCCAGCTGGAACAGGAAATCGCCGATAACAGCTGGTTAGTGATCCCGGCTGACAACCGCATTATTTTTGATCTTAGCCATGCCGAGAAATGGCAAAAAGCTACGGCCAGTATTGGTATTCAACCGTGGCAACTTACCGGTGAGGCAGGACACGCCTGATGACCGCCCGCACCATTTTATGTTTTGATTATGGTACTAAAAGCATCGGCGTGGCCGTAGGCTCAGAGCTTACTGGCAGCGCCACTTTGCTCGCGGCGTTAAAAGCCAAAGACGGCATCCCGGATTGGCAGCAAATTGAACGCTTAATTCAGGAATGGCAACCACAGCTGTTGTTAGTGGGCTTGCCACTGAATATGGACGGTAGCGAGCAGGAGTTTACCGCCCGTACCCGTAAATTTGCCAACCGCTTACATGGCCGCTTTGGTTTACCTATCGCTTATCATGATGAGCGTTTATCCACCGCCGATGCGCGTAGCCGCTTATTTGCCGAGGGCGGTTATCGCAATTTAAGCAAAGATAAGGTGGATAGCCTGTCGGCGCAGATTATTTTTGAAGGCTGGTATGAACAACAAAGTTAAACCGGCGTTAGCGCCGGGCTATTATCAGCATTATAAAGGCGCTTATTATCAGTTGCTGGACCTTGCTCGTCATAGTGAAACCGAGGAGTGGCTGGCGATCTACCGGGCACTGTATGCTGACTTTGGCCTTTGGGCCCGCCCTGCCACAATGTTTGCCGAAAACGTTGAAATTGCCGGTGAGCTGATCCCACGTTTTCAGTATATCGGCACTGAGCCGCCGGCAGGTTTAAGCCTGCCAGTTGCCGATTAGGCTGCCAGCATTAACCTTGCTGCTGCCGGTACCACTCGCCTAAAATCAGGCTGGCCGCAACACTGACATTCAGTGACTCTACTTTGCCTGAGCCCGGAATTTGCAGCGCAATATCGGCACTCTTGGCCACATTTTTTGATACGCCAAACATCTCTTCGCCAAATACAATCACCACTTTGGCTGGCAAGGCCGTGTTATAGAGCGAGCTGCCGCCATGGCTGGATGTGGTAATCAGCGTATAGCCCGCGTCTTTACAAAGCTTAAGCGCCAGCGGCAAATCATCACATGCCAGGCCATCGACAAACTCACCACCGCCTTCAGCGGTACGTAAAGCGGCACCGGATTGTAATAACTGCGGCTCGCGCATAATAATGCCGTTTACGCCAAAGTGGGCGCAGCTACGGGTAATGGCGCCCAGATTGTGCGGATTGCCGACCCCATCCAGTGCCAGTAAACAATCCTGTTTACGCTTTTGCCGCAAATACAGCGCCAGGCTGGTGACCGGCTTGCGTTTCACCAACAGCACTATGCCACCGTGGTGCTGACTGCCGGCCACTTTTTCCAGCTCAGTCTCATCCACCAGATGGTAGGCTCGCTTTTGCTGCGCCAGATATTTCATTAAGTCCGCAAATCTGGGCGCTAACTCGCTGTTGATATAAAGCCGGATAATCGCTTCCGGGCGCTGGCGGAATAACTCGCGACAGGCGTTTTCGCCATAAACTTTGCTTTCCTCCTGACGCGGCGCCTTTGCCGTTTCTTTGGCAGCGGCCTTCGGCGAGCTTAGCCCAGCCGTAGCACTCAGGCTAACAGCGGCTTTCGCTTTTGTCTGGCGCTGCCAGGGCTTTTGCAGTGGGTCGCGGCTTTTGGCGGCGGATGATTTCTTGTTGCTGGCAGACATGCGGAGTCCTGACGGGTTAACTAAGCTTAAGACCGGCGGCTATGATACTTGTTTTTTTACGCTAACGCAGTATCCTTGCCAGCCTGAACCCGATCTAAGGTTAATGCATGCTCAGTTACCGCCACAGTTTTCACGCCGGCAATCATGCCGATGTGTTAAAACATCTGACCGAAGTTGCCATTCTGGATTACCTGCTGCAAAAAGATAAACCGCTGTGCTATCACGATACCCATGCCGGTGCCGGCCTGTACAGCTTGCAAAGCAGCCAGGCGCAGAAAACCGCCGAATATACTGAGGGTATCGGCAAGCTGTGGCACTATCAGCCGCAAAGCCCGTTGCTTGGTAAATATCTGGATCTCGTAAAGCAGTTAAACCCGGATGGCGAACTGAATTTTTATCCCGGCTCACCCAAGATTGCCGCTATGCTGCTGCGCGCCGGCGATCAGCTGCAGGCCACTGAGCTGCATCCGAGTGATTTTCCGCTGCTGCAAAGCCAGTTTTTACAGCGTCGTTTAACGCGGATTGAGAATATTGATGCCTTCGCCGGTATTAAGGCGATGCTGCCACCTTTAGTGAAACGCGGCCTGGTATTAATCGATCCGCCCTATGAGCTGAAAAGCGAATATCAGGATCTGATTAAAGGCCTGCAGGAAGCCTATAAACGCTTCCCACAAGCGACCTATGCTATCTGGTATCCGGTAATTGAGCGTAGCAGCATTGAAGCCTTTATTGCCGCCATTGTCGCCACCGGCATTAAGAATCAGCTACGAATTGAATTTAACCTGCATGCCGACAGCCCGGGCCATGGCATGACCGGTAGCGGTATGCTGGTGATTAACCCGCCCTATACCCTGGCACAAAGCCTGGCACCGGCGCTATCTGAAGTGCAGCAACAGCTGGGCAACCCTGCCAGCCGCTATCAGATTATGCAAATTGTTGGAGAATAACCATGCGCTTGGCTATTGCTGTTTTATTGTTAACCCTGAGTAGCTATAGCTATGGCTTTGGCCGCACCGGTCATGCCATGGTGTGTGATATGGCCTTGCAGCTGTTATCCGCTAAAGCCCAGCAGCACGTTGCCAGCCTGGTTGAAGCCTCGCCGCACCATGAGTTTGGTGCTGCCTGTGCCTGGCCGGATGAAGTGCGTAGTCAGGAGGAGTTCCGCTGGACGGCGCCGCACCACTACGTCAATATGCCGCGCGGCGAAAAACAGGTTAAAGCCGAATATTGCCCGGAGCAGGGCTGCATTTTATCGGCAATTAGCATGATGCAGCAGCGCCTGAGCGCAGATAGCAACGACTGGCAAGCCCTGCTGTTTTTAGCACATCACCTGGGTGATCTGCATCAGCCATTGCATGTCAGCTATGCTGATGACCTTGGCGGCAACCGCACTGCCGTCTACTTCTACAGCCATGAACAGCCAACCAATCTGCATGGCGTCTGGGACGGCAATATGCTGACTAAGCTCGGTTATGATGAGGATTTTCTGCTGCAGGAGCAGTTATTTGAACAAATTACCGCTGAACAGCGCACCAGCTGGCAACAGGACGAGGTACTGGATTGGGCTAATGAGTCGGCGGCCATTACCTATGATATTTATCAACATTACCGCCCCGGCATGTTGATTGACGATGCCTATCTGGAACAATACCAGGGGGTGCTGCTAACCCGCTTGCAGCAGGCAGCAGTGCGCTTGGCGTTGGTTCTGGAGCTGATTTTCGGTGAATAACTTGGGGTATCTGACCCCGAACCCAGGTTCGGGGTCAGATACCTTTGGTTCAATTAGCGGATCCAGCCTTTACTGATTTGCCGGAATAACTCTGTACCAGCCCGCTCCAGCCATTCAAAGGCAACCATCTCACGACTCACTAATACTGCACCCGCCTGCTGCATCCGGTTTAACCCCAGGTGCTTGTTCTCCGCGGTACGGGAGCCTACCGCATCCGTCACCACAAACACCTGATAGCCTGCCGTCAGCAAATCCATAACGGTTTGCAGCACACAGACATGGGTTTCGGTGCCGATTACCACCACCTGACGGCGACCACTCTCCGTCAGGCGCTGCTGAATATGGGCTTCGCGCCAGGCACTAAAATGGATTTTCTCCAGCACTGCATCAGGTGTCAGCCATTCCAGTATCGAAGGTAGACTATGTCCGAGGCCTTTGGGATAGTGTTCAGTCGCCAGCGCCGGCACCTGACATAAACCCGCTACCTGTAACAGCCAGATCGCTGCGCGCTCAACTTCATCAGTCAAGTCGATGGCGGGTGCCAGTTTTGTTTGTAAATCGATCACCAGTAGCTGGCTTTGCCCGGCGTTAAGTAACATGAAGTACTCCTGAACTGATTCGGCTGACTTAAAACAGCTAACTTAAAATTGACCGCGCCATAACGCATGACAAAGGCTTTCATCTTTATCCCGGCTTAACAGAATACGCGCCAGCACCCGGTCCGGTGCACCAGCTGCACCCGCTAAACCAATTTGCGCTTCAAAGTGCAGCTGTGGATCCAGCTCAGCGCCGGCAAGCTCTTCCCAGCCCTCTCCCGGCGGAACTAAATCAACATAACTCTGGCTTTCATAATGTTGCTGATAGGCCTGATAGTCACTGGCGGTTAAGTTATCGACCGCCAGCTCTTCGAAAATCGCAAAAGCATGGTCACAGAGTTCATCCAGTGACCAGAGTTCTACATCGTGCATCTTATTCTCCTGCATAATCTGCCGCAGTATAACACCGCTCTGACAGACGGGCAGCTTTTGCTGCTAAAGAGCGCATTATGCAAACGGCAATCAGTGTATAATCATCGGCATAAAAATTCAGGCTCTGCCCGTTAATCTCGTCCACAGGCAGATCCGCTTACAGGTTTGGTTATGTATCTTTGTCCACTTTGTCAGGCGCCCCTTACACAAGAAGCAATGCAGTACCGCTGCCCGCAGCGCCATAGCTTTGACGTGGCCCGCGAAGGCTATGTAAATTTGCTGCCGGTACAGCAAAAGAAATCCAAAGATCCGGGTGATAATCAGCTGATGATGCAAGCGAGGCGGCATTTTTTGCAAGCTGGCTGGTATCAACCGGTAGTCAGTGTTCTGCTCGAACAACTTGCCGTCTTGCCGGTTACCAGGCTATTGGATTTGGGCTGCGGTGAAGGTTATTACAGTGGGCAAATTCAGCAAGCACGACCTGAATTACAACTTTATGGCGTAGATATTTCTAAAGCGGCGATTAAAGCTGCTGCCCGGCAATATCCGGCAATCCGGTTTGCTGTGGCCAGCAGTTATCAGTTGCCTTTCGCAGCAACCAGCTTTGATGCCATCCTGCGGATTTATGCCCCGTCACTGGATGCGGAGCTGTGCCGGGTACTCGCCGATGGCGGTGTGTTGCTGAGTGTTAGCCCGGCACCGGAACATTTACAGCAAATTAAAGCCTCTTTGTATCCGCAGGTGCGGTTACACAGTGACGATATCATCGCCATCAGTGGCTTAAAGCATATCAAACGGCAGCGGCTAAGCTTTCAGTTACAACTGCCGGCCGATGATTTACGGGCGCTGATTACGATGGTGCCACTGGGCTGGAAATTTAACCCGGAAACCCTGGCTGCCTTTATCGCTACAAAACCGGCGGTACAATGCGATTTCTACCTGGATCTGTATCAAAAGTGATATCGCTTCGCAGACGCGCGATACCAAACCAACAGCAGATTTAGCAATCTGCTGTTTTTGTCTTGGCGGCCGGTAATTTACAGCCAGCCAGCATCGCAGCGCGATCCTGCTGTTGTAGTGCGGTAAACATCGTTGACCAGAAATGCGTACTAAGTTCGGCCAGTACATTAGATTCAGCATTTAGCAGGATCACCAGACCTAACTCCCGCTCTTTCGAGTATGCGACTTCCGCCCGAAAACCCTGTACCCAGCCACCATGATAAACCAGTTGTTCCTGGCCAAACTGATAGACCCGCCAGCCCAGGGCGTAATGGGCATCTTTGATATAGTCCCGCCACATTCTACGCCGTAAGTCGCGCACTGTACGCACCCGCTTATTGGTAATTTCCGCTAACTGTGGCTCGGATAACACATCGGGATTATAACCCAGCTGTGCGATTAGCCAGTATCCCAAATCCACCGCGCTGGCATTCACCCCGGCTGCCGGTGCATAACGGTAATAACTTTCACTTACCGAGCGTGCATGCCATTTACCTCTGGCTTTTACATGGGGTGCAGCGCGGTTGGGGCTATTTAAATAGGCTTCAAGACCAACGGAAGCCGTCGGCATCTTTAACGGTTCAAAGATATTACGCCGCAGCAAGGTGGCATAGTCTTGCGAGGTGGTTTGCTGCAGTACCGGTTCAATCAGGCTAAACAACACATTCTGATAACCATAGCATTGTCCCGGGTTACACAGCGGATCCAGCTTTTTAAAATGCGGAATAATCCGCTCCGGCTCAAAATTAGCCTCGATAAGATTGTCGTAGGCATTAGCAATGACCCCGGTGCTCTGCGCCAGTAAATGCTCAACCTTGAGTTTGTTGTTGTAGGAGCGGGTTTTAAAACTAAATTCCGGTACATAGCGCACTACCGGATCGTCCCAGCGAAAATGTCCCTGCGCCGCCATAATGCTCGCCAAACCACCGGCAAAGGTTTTCGAGACCGAGGCGATTCTAAATACCGTGTAAGCATCAACTGGCAGCTTGGAGCCAACCTCGCGCACGCCATAACCTTTGGCCGCAACAATCTGGTTTTTATAAACAATAGCGTAGGATGCACCGGGGATCCCCTGCTCTTGCATTTGCTGCTGGAAATATTGATCAAAACTCTGCACCAGCTCAGCCGGTACCTCGGCTTTAGCCGCAGCCGTCGCGAACAACAATCCCAGTATCAGTAAAAGTCTGGACAACATTATCAAACCTTCAGTTTTGGCATGGCGTTAGCCTTTGCCTTACATCTTAGCAACTGGGCGCAGCCTGACGCCAGTGCAAGGCGTAATTCTTTTACAGTAACGCCAGAACCAGCAGCCGGATCCAAATAACCCATAACACGACACAGCCGAGTAAAAATACCCGAAAACGTTGGCGTAAAATATTACGGCCAATGTGGATCCAGCTATGCCAGATCCGCAGCACCACGAAGGCGGCACCTAACAACAGAAAGGTCAGATCGGCCAAGCCCAGTTGCAGCGTAAACACCACACTGAACAAATACAGCATCGGCATTTGGAATTGGTTGTCGAAATTACGGCTGGTGGCAATCACCTGCTCATTGGCGCCCCGTAAATCCATAGTCTGAAAGGCCGTAATGCTGATTTCCTTATTTTTCGCAGCGCGGATCCGACGCCGGCCCATTAAAATCATCACGACACTGGTTAAAAGTATCTGCACAAATACCGGTATTAACAGCCATTTTTCCATTTTATTCGTCTCGTTTTCAGTAACATCCGACCAGTATGCCTGTATTGTGCGACCGCACCAAGGGTGATATCGAAACTTTTTTTCTGCACCTGCTACCTAAGCTTGCGGTATGATAAAACCCGGCGTCGCACTTGGCGCAAGTTATGAGGTGTGGATGGAAAAATTAAATGCGGTGATGTTAATCAAAGCGCTGGCCAGTGAACAGGATGGTTTGTGTTTAGTCCGGCAGTTAGTGCAGTGGTTGTCTTACCCCCGTTTTAGTTTCGAGCGCCGCAAACGCAACCAGAAGTTACTGGAGGCGCTGCCCCTGCACAAAGCTGAATGTGCCAAGATTGCTGATACCATCTTACATTGGCTAACCCAGGTCCATTTATACCCAGCGTTAGTGAGTTTGGGTGTGTTTTCCCGCCGTGGATTTTTTCGGGAACTCTCCGGCCGGCTGTATGAAAAAATTAACCCGGCACCACGCGACCTGAGCGAGTTAAAAGATGTGTTAGCCGAGCTGTATAAAGAAATCCGCCATGATGACGATGACGATCCCGCCGCAGCGTTATTATTCCGGCAATTAACCGAGTTATTGCTCGCCCATGCCAGCACAGCACAACTGCAAAAACTGGATGGGCATTTACATGAAGAGTCGTTGTGTGCGCTGGAAATGCTGAGTGTCTGGATCGCCGCTGAGGAAATGGAACCTGACTTAATGCGGTTAGATAAACGGTTGAATAATATCGATTCAGCCTTTATTGCACTGCACCGTGAACTGACGCAACTGGTTACACATTGCCGGCAGCGCCTGCAGGATACAAGGTTGCCAGCTTATGACGTCGCACACTATCAGGTAATGCTGGAGCAGTGTCATGAGCAGGTTGACCGCTTACGCCGCCGTGCTGCGGCTGCAGGTAGCACCGTTGCCGTGGCACACTTGCTGGAGCGGCTGGAACAAACGCTGGAGCGCATTGCCCAGCTGGTTGAGTTGGTCAGATGTGAGGACCCAGCCAGCTTGCGTGCACAAAGCCTGCAACTGACCGAGCAATTGCTGGATATCAGCCGGGACAATAGCAGTGTGCGGGCCCTGTGGCGCAGCAGCACGCAGCTCTTATCAAAGAGTATTAGCGTCAATAAAAGCAGCCATGGCGAACACTATATTGCCCGTGACAAAAGTCAGTATTTGCGTTTATTCGCGTCGGCAGCCGGGGCCGGCGTGATTATCGCCAGTATGGCGCTGCTAAAAATTTATATTGAACGCCAGGAGCTGTCACCGTTCGCTAATGCGTTATTGGTCAGCCTGAATTATGGCTTAGGTTTTGTGCTGATCCATATGTTGGGCTTGACGGTCGCGACCAAGCAACCGGCAATGACGGCAGCCAGTTTTGCGGCTGAAGTCGAGAAAGGCGAAAACGGCCGGGCGGCGCACAAAAAGCTGGCGAACCTGTTGTTAGATGTAAACCGCTCACAATGGGCGGCCGTCTGGGGCAACGTCAGTATCGCGGTATTAACCGCATCCATTATTGCCCTAAGCTATGCGTTGTGGGCCCAGCAACCACTGCTTAGCAGCAGTGAAGTGAACTATCAATTACAGGCAGTATCGCCCTGGCATGGTTCACTGTTTTTTGCTGCCATTGCCGGTGTTTGGCTGTTTTGTTCCGGGATTATTGCCGGTTTTTTTGAAAACCGGGCCAACTATCTCGATTTGCGGCAACGCTTATTTCACCACCCGTTGTTACGTAAAATATTACCGGAACGTCCCCGCCGTGCCGTGGCCGATTACTGGCACGATAATTACGGCCCCATCGCCGGTAATTTTATTTTTGGCATCTTATTAGGTATGACCGGCTATCTGGGCTATCTGCTTGGATTACCGCTGGATATTCGGCATGTGGCCTTTGCCTCAGCCAATCTGGGTTATAGCACCGTTAGCGGTGAGCTTGGGCCTTTTAGCTTTCTGTTTTATCTGGTGCTGGTGTTATTGATTGGTTTTGTCAATCTTTGGGTAAGTTTTACGCTGGCATTAAACGTGGCGCTGCGCGCCCGGGGTACCCGGATTGGTCAATTTTCTTTACTGCTCAAAAGCGTACTGGAGCAAATTAAACAAAACCCTCTCAATCTGTTTTTTCCGGTGACGGTATTAGCGAAAACGACTGCCAGTGCCAAAAAAACTGACGATTCCTCTCCCGCCAATGAATTAATAAACAAGGGAAAATAATGGCGCAACTGTATTTCTATTATTCGGCGATGAATGCCGGTAAATCGACATCCTTGCTGCAAAGCGCATATAACTATCAGGAAAGAGGCATGGTCGTGGCGATTTACACCGCCGCGTTAGACCATCGCTTTGGTTTGGGTAAGGTCAGCTCCCGCATCGGCCTGGCAATGGATGCCCATGTATTTGATGGCAACTTTAATTTTGTTGAACACGTTTCCAGTATCGTTGCACAAGGCCGGCTCGATTGCGTACTGATTGATGAAGCGCAGTTTTTAACTAAAGCTCAGGTGCGGCAGCTTACCGATGTGGTCGATAAGCTGAGGATCCCGGTTCTGGCTTTTGGTTTACGAACCGACTTTTTAGGTGAAACCTTCGCTGGCAGTCAGGCGTTGCTAGCCTGGGCTGATAAGCTGATAGAGTTAAAAACCATTTGTCACTGTGGTCGCAAAGCCAACTTTGTGGTGCGTTTAGATGAGCAGGGTTTACCGGCAACCGCAGGTTCACAGGTGCAGATCGGCGGTAACGAAAGTTATGTCTCGATGTGCCGGCAACACTTTAAAGATTTGGTTTGGCAAGATCCAGATTAGTCGCTGGCGTTCAGGTTTTCAGATCGATGCGCTGATGAATATTATGCCAGTTATCCGGGAATTTACCTTGCAGTACATAGGAAAAGGCAATTAACTCGGCAATGATCAGATAAAGCTCGCGCGGGATCTGTTCGCCCAACTCCAATTTGCTAAGCAGGCGGGTCAGTTCGGCGTCTTCATGGATTAATACACCATGCTCGCGCGCCAGTTCAATGATATCCTTTGCCAGCTGACCGTGGCCTTTGGCGACAATAAGCGGTGCCGCCTGGCCATCATACTTTAGTGCGGCGGCGATTAATTCCGGTTGTTGATCTGCCTGGCCGGTCATCAACGCCCCCGCCTAGCTTCGTTTTTGGCGGTGTAAATTAAACAGCAGTTCAGCCTCAGCTCTGGGTAATTCGCACTCTCGAATGATCTCTTCCAGATCAGCGCCCAGCTCAACCATTTTCACTGCACGGCTATAAATTTTACTTTCCGGATCACTTAACGCTAGCGCTTGTTGTTGCTCTTGTAGCTCGGCCAACTCTTGCTGTAAACGCTGCTGTTGCTCCTGTATCACCAACACGCGCTGGCCAACGCCAATTACACCCGCTCTGAGCTCTTCGGTCTCGGTTTGCAGCGACGCTTTCTGTTGTTGTACCGACTCCAGTTGTGCGGTTAATACCTGTAGCTGCGCCTGTTGCTTGTTAAATTGTGACCATACCCAGACCATCACTGCAGCAAGTAACAGTACCGGGAACAGGATTAACAAGTAGAGTGTTAGGCTATCAGTCATCAGATACTACTGATCTCATCCCATTCTTCATCGTTTAACATCTTGTTGAGATCCACCAGGATCAACAACTCACCTTCACGATTCGCCACGCCCTGAATAAAGCGCGCGCTTTCATCAGTGCCTACATTAGGTGCATTTTCAATTTCAGACTGTTTCAGGTACACCACTTCCGCCACACTATCAACCAGAATACCGATAACTTGTTTTTCTGCTTCGATAATGACAATCCGGGTATTGTCACTGACTTCGGCTGGCGGTAAGCCAAAACGGGCACGGGTGTCGATAACGGTTACTACGTTACCGCGTAAATTGATGATACCCAGCACATAATCAGGTGAGCCAGGTACCGGGGCAATTTCGGTATAGCGCAGTACTTCCTGAACCTGCATCACGTTGATGCCGTAGGTCTCTTCCTGCAAGCGAAAAGTCACCCACTGTAATACCAGATCAGCGGCCTGATTTTTATCAGCCTGGCCAGAAAACTTATTGCTCATCTACAGCTCCTTATTGGTTTGCGGGTTCAGGCGTTGACATCCAGCCCCTGGTTCAACAACTTAACCAGCTCATCGACATCAACCAACACACATTTCTGTTCTTTAATCAGGCCAGCCATCCAGGGGCGTTTCCCTTCCTGCTCGCGCCATTTTATCTGCTCCGGCTCCAGATTAATGGTATCAATCAGCAGCTCACAGCACAGGCCCCAATCACTGGTGCCAAGCATAATAACATATTGATAGTTTAGCTCTGTTGCCAGTGTAGCAGTATATTTTTCTGGCATCACCCAGCGTGCCGTATCGACCAACTGAATTTTTTGTGCCCGGTGTAACATAATGCCTTTGAACCAATCTGCTTTACCAGGCCAATTATTAATTGGGCCCAGTTCATGAATACCACCAAGCTCTGTCAGCGGTACGGCAATTCTGAGGCCAGCGACACTGAAGAATAGCGCCTGAAAACTACCTTTCCGGTAAGCCTTTTCTACTTTTAGCTGCGGCGGAGGCGTTACCGCCAACCGCTCGGCGATCGGGATAGCCCGCTCGCGGAGTACCGGTGCTGCGACAGGCGCAGCGGTTTCTGTAACAACAGGTGCCACCGTAGCTTTAGCCACAGGCTGCACAACCTGGGTCTGTACCGGCGCTGCCACTACCTTTTCAACAGGCGCGGCAACGGGCGTGGCCTGCGCCAGTAAGCGATTTAACTCGGCTTTCTTCGTCTCAGCTAAGGCCGTTTCCTGTGAAGCCAGCGGCTCGTCTTCCGTTAGCAACGCAGACAAGTAATGCTGGATAACTTTTTGACTGGCAATTAAGTGGCTCATATTAAGCCTCCGGACCTAATTGCAACAAATAGGTCAGTAGCGTGTTATAAGCAAAAACCCCGCGTGATGTGCCAGCAAAGACGTTTGGCGGGGTTTGCGCCAAGGAAGCATCACGAAATTTGGTGTCTACCGGTACCACTGCCGACCAAACCCGATCCTGATACTTTGCTTTCAGCTCTTTGTAGGCTTCCAGCGAGGCTTTGGTCCTTTTGTCATACATAGTAGGAATAATGGTAAAAGCCAACTCTTGTTGCGCATTACGCATTAACGCCATGGTAGCAATCATCCGCTCCAGACCTTTCAGGGCAAGAAACTCGGTTTGTACCGGGATCAACACCCGATCACAGGCCGCCAGTGCATTCACCATCAGCACTCCCATCACCGGCGGACAATCAACCAGCACATAATCATAATCCCGGGAAATCAGTTTTAAGGCTTTCTTCAAAATCAAGCCCATACCTCCTTTGTTACCCATAGATCGATCTAAGGTCGCAAGTGACATTGAGGCAGGCAAAATATCAAGCCGCTCCGCGGTACTCGGACAAAGCGACTGTAAGATCTCTTCGCGGGTAATGGTTTTACCACGGGTAAAAATATCGTAGACGCTGACTTCTAACTCTTCAGCATCAATGCCGAAGTAATAAGTCAGCGATGCATGAGGATCCATGTCTACCAGTAACACGCGATGCCCGCGCTCTGCCAGTAAACCACCAAGGGTCACAGTGGTGGTCGTTTTACCCACGCCACCTTTTTGATTCGCAATTGTCCAAATAACCACGTCTAAGGATCCTGTTGTTCGGGCAGCGCATCCGGATTGTCACGCCGGGTGGTAATTCTGATACCGCCACCGGGCAGCGCAATCACTCTGATACTGCCCTCTTCTTCAGCCATTGTTGATTGCGCAGTCGATTCCGCCGCAGCGGCATTTTCACCATTGGATGCCGCGACCGGGCGATGGCCAAAGCGTGAAATCGCAATTTCAACTTTACGGTTCGCCGCTCTGCCGGCAGCGGTACTATTATCTGCTGCTGGCGCATACTGTCCATAACCTTCGATCGCCATCCGGTGTGACGGTGTACCCAGGCTCTCCAGCAACCGAACCACTGAGGTAGCACGCGCTACCGACAATTCCCAGTTCGACGAAAATAATTCATTAGCAATAGGGATATTATCAGTGTAGCCGCGAATGCGTAAAAAATTATTGATTGGGTTAATAATTTTACTAATTTCCTGTAACACGACCCGCGCCGAACTATTGGTATTGGCGCTACCGGATGGAAAAAGTAAACCGCTGTTCAGTTCAATAATCAACCAGTCCTGCTCCTCCCGCACCCTTGCCAATCCTTGTTCGACTAATTGACTTAATGACTGTGTTAATTCTTGCTCCAGCGATTCCAGCGGACTACCCAGAAACTGTTGATCTAATTGCGCCAGGCGGGTCGCATCAGCAACTAATTCCGGACCTTTAGCCGTATCGATAGAGGAGCCATATTTTGGCAGTTCGCTTTGCGGTGTATTTTGCGTAAGCAGGGCTGGCCCGGTGACGCCGGTTTCACTTTGTTTTGGTTTTTCAAACACCCGGGTCAGGGATTCGGTCAGCACGCTGAACTCCTCATTTTTGACCAGAGATAGGGCATACAGCACGACAAAGAGCGCGAACATTAACGTCATATAGTCGGCGTAAGACACCAGCCAGCGGTCCAGATCTTCGCGTTCGCCCTTATGATGCAGTTTACGCTGGCGGTACATCAGCTACCCCGGCAGATAAGTAGCCAGTTTTGGCTCAATCGACTTTGGATTCTGACCTTGTGCAATCGAGACCAGCCCTTCAATAATCAACTCGTGGTACAGGCTTTGTTGATGAATCAGGTTCTTCAGCTTATTACCAACCGGAATAAACACCAGGTTAGCAAACCCCACGCCATAGATAGTGGCCACAAAAGCCGTGGCAATACCGGCGCCTAACAAGGTCGGATCGTTAATATTCGCCATCGCCTGGATCAAGCCCAATACTGCACCGATAATACCTATGGTTGGGCTGTACCCGCCCATAGCTTCAAAAATACGGGCGCCACGCAACAAGCGCTCACGCTCCAGACTTAACTGAGCGTCCAAAGTCGCTTGCAGTTGCGCTGCATCGGCACCATCGACCAACAGATTTAAGCCTCGGTGTAAAAAGGGATCAGACTCCTGTAAAGCAGCTTCTTCCAGCGATAAAAAACCATTGCTGCGCGCGGCCATCCCCCAGTCAACAATACGGCTAATAGTGCGCTTGACTGGTAAGCGGGAAGATTGAAAGACCCAGGGTAATAAACTCACCCCGAGCCGGAACTGACTAAAAGGCGTTTGTAACATCACAGCGCCAAGGGTACCGCCAAGCACAATAATAAAAGCCGGAAAATGCAATAAGGTGCTGAGGCTGCCGCCCTCCAGCATAAAACCACCAGCGATCGCAATTAAAGCCAGTACCAGACCGGTTAATGCCAGTTTATCCATGCTTAAGCTCCGTCAATAATCTGGAGGCGACATCTTCCAAACTGACCTCTACATCCATTAATCCTGCTGCGGCGATAGCTTGTGGCATACCATATACGACGCAGCTGGCTTCGTCTTGCGCCCAAATTGCTGAGCCTTGCTGCTTTAATAACCGCGCGCCTTCCCGACCGTCAGCGCCCATCCCGGTCAATACGACTGCCAGTACCTTGTCGTGAAACACCTTTGCCGCTGTGGCAAAGGTAATATCAACACTGGGTTTAAAGGTAATGCGTGGCGAGTCATCTTCTTTAATGCGCAGCCGGGCCTGACTTTCACTGCCATCAACCAGCATTTGCTTACCACCAGGTGCCAGATAGGCGACACCGGGCTTTAATACATCGTTATCTTCGGCTTCTTTAATCGTGATCTTGGCCAGGCTGTTCAGGCGCTGCGCAAAAGCGCCGGTAAAGGCGGCTGGCATATGTTGGATCAAGATGATTGGCAGTGGAAAGTCTGCCGGCAAGGCAGTAAGAATGCGCTGCAGTGCCACAGGGCCACCGGTTGAGGTCCCAATCGCCACCAACTTATAGTCTTTGCCACTGGCAGCAAAGTGAGTGCGCGGTGTTAAGGCCGGGCGTTCGAAGCGGCCAACGCGCTCGGTGTCGGTAGCATGTCTAAGCTCTGGCCGCTGCGACTCTAAAGGCCGCCGGGCCAGCGTCGAACTGGCTGAGCGAGCCAATACCGAACTACTAAAAGTACTACGTCCCAACGGCCGACGCCTGGCGACAGCCCTAACCCGCTCCCGCAGCACATCCCCGGCTTCCTGCTTGTCACGGGCGATGTCTTCGAATTTCTTTGGTAAAAAATCAACCGCCCCGGCTTCCAGTGCGTCGAGTGTCGCTTTGGCGCCCTCATGCGTCAACGAAGAGAACATCAGGATCGGGATACGCTGGACTTTCAGAATTTCCCGCACCGCCGAGATACCGTCCAACACCGGCATTTCGATATCCATGGTAATCACATCAGGTTTCAGCGCTAAGGCTTTGTCGACGGCCTCCCGGCCATTAACTGCACTGTCGATGACCTCCAGTTCCGGATCCGCTGACAAGATTTCTTGTAATCGTCTGCGGAAAAAGCTGGAGTCATCAACAATTAATACCCGAATGGCCATAAAATCCCTATTTACCCATGGAGTCGGTTGAATTGTTCAAATTTTATTTTTGACTTTTTCGCGTAATGCTTTAACAAATTCGGTACATCAAGGATCAGTGCGATACCACCGTCTGAGGTGATGGTCGCCCCGGCCATACCCGGTGTGCCTTGTAACAGTGCGTCCAGCGCTTTGATCACCACCTCTTCCTGACCAATTAACTGATCAACGACGAAACCCACTTGTTGCTGACCGATTTGCACTATCACCACATGACCTTGCGCCCGGCGCAGCTTTTTATCCGAGTTTTTCACCAGCCAATGCTCAAGATAAAACAGCGGAATAGCTTTGTTGCGCACGACAATAGTTAACTGACCATCGACAATATTGGTTTTCGCCAGATCCAGATGGAAAATTTCATTCACGCCCGCTAGCGGCAACGCAAAGGTTTGTTTGCCAACAATCACCATCAGCGTGGGTAAGATCGCTAAAGTAAGCGGAACTTTAATTTCCAGCAGTGTGCCTTCGCCAAGTTTGGAGTGGATGTGTACAGTGCCGTTAAGCTGGGTAATTTTGGTTTTCACTACATCCATACCAACGCCACGACCTGAGATATCAGAGATTTGCTCTTTGGTGGAAAAACCAGGCGCAAAAATCAGATTAAAGGCATCGGTATCTGACATCCGGGCGGCGGTATCGGTATCGATAACCCCACGCTTGATCGCCAGTTTTTTTAATTTCTCCGGATCCATACCGGCGCCATCGTCCTGAATGGTTAGCAGGATATGATCGCCCGCTTGCTGTGCTGCTAATTTCACGATCCCGGTGCGCGGCTTGCCGGCGGCCTGACGGATATCCGGCAACTCAATGCCGTGATCGACCGAATTTCGCACCAAATGCACCAGCGGATCGGCTAAGGCTTCGACCAGGTTTTTATCCAGATCGGTTTCTTCACCTTCCAGAATAAGTTCAATATCCTTTTTCAGTGAGCGCGCTAAATCCCGCACCACCCTGGGGAAACGGCCAAAGACTTTTTTGATGGGCTGCATCCGGGTTTTCATGACGGCGCCCTGAATATCGGCGGTCACAACATCCAAATTAGCAATCGCCTTACTCATTTCTTCACTTTGCGCTGAACTGGACAGGCTTACCAAACGATTACGCACCAGCACCAATTCACCAACCATATTCATAATTTGGTCAAGGCGTTTGGTATCAACCCGTACTGTGGTTTCCGCGGCAACTGCGCCTTTATCTGCCGCAGCACCTGCTGCCGGCGCGACCGGTGCTTCTGCTGCTTTTGCAGGTACTGCAGCAGGAGCGGCTACTGGCTCCGGAGTGGGCTGGCGCTCTACTTCGGCTTTCGGCGCGGCGTCTACCGGGGCTTTACCTTTGCCATGCAGCTGATCCAGCAGCGCTTCAAATTCATCGTCGGTAATTTCATCGTCTTTTTTCGCTGCCGCCACCGGTGTTGCTGTCGGTGCTGGTGACGCGGGGCTCGCTTTTACTTCAGGCTGGAAACTACCTTTACCATGTAACTGATCCAGTAAGGCTTCAAACTCATCATCGGTAATATCATCACCAGACGCTGACGATGCCGACGGTGTTGAAGGCACAGCTGCAGCTGCTGTTGACCGGCCAGGTGCACCTGCACCATGTAACTCGTCGAGCATCCGCTCAAACTCATCCTCGGTCATGCTATCGAGATCATCGTCACCGGACGCCGCTACAGCAGGGGCGCTTGGGGTAACTGGTGCTTCAACTTTCGGGCTGACGGCTGCAGGTGCAGCGTTTGGTGCGGCTTCGCCTGGTCGTTCGGGTTCAGAGTAAAAATGCAGTGCATCCAGTAGGGCTGGATCGGCTGGTGTCAGTGGTTGCCGCGCTTTGACTTCTGCAAACATCGCATTGACAGCGTCTAACGCTTGCAAGATCACGTCCATCAGTTCCGGGGTAACCTGACGCTTACCGGTGCGCAGAATATCAAACACATTTTCTGCACCGTGGCAGGCATCGACCAGCTCACCTAATGACAGAAATCCAGCGCCACCTTTTACGGTATGGAAACCGCGAAAAATCGCATTTAACAAAGCGGTATCTTGTGGATTATTTTCCAGCTCAACCAGCTGTTCCTGTAACAGTTCAAGTATTTCGCCCGCTTCGACCAGAAAGTCCTGGAGGATGTCTTCATCCATATCAAAACTCATCAGTAAGCACCTCCGTTAAAAACCTAAGCTGGATAACAGGTCATCCACATCGTCCTGGCCGTTAACCACGTCGTCCCGATCCTCTTTATCGATGATCGGTCCCTCAGCTTCACCCGCCAGAACTTTTTTCTTCGCTGGTTTTTGTTCCAGAAATTGGGTGTTACTTTTACCAAAAGCCGTTAACAAGCCGATTAAACTTTCTTCAACTTCCCTGACCAGCTCAATGACCCGGCGTAAAATCTGCCCGGTCAAATCCTGATAATCCTGCGCCATCAACACGTCAGTGAGTAACTGATTTAACAAGGTTGACTGATCGACGGTCTGTTTTAAAAAGCCATCCATGCCATGGCACAGTGTTTTGAATTCACCCAGTTGTAATTGCCGTGTCATCAGCTTCTGCCATTGCGGCATAATACGATTAAGCTGTTGGTTTAATTCGTCGGCAATCGGCAGGCAGGACTCTACCGCATCCATAGTACGGTTGGCGGCCTGTTCTGTCATATCAATAACATGGTTCAGACGCTTTTTCGCGTCTGGAATATCCTCTTCGAGAATATTACTAAGGGAGGGATCAATCTGAAAATTTTTAAGGGAGTCATGCAGTTGGCGGGTAAGTTTCCCCACTTCTGCGAACAGCTCTGATGAACCTGGCATACCCAGTTGCTGCACCAGTTGGTTCGCAATGTCCTGCTCACCCATTTCCAGTAATTGGACTAATTCCTTAGCCTGTTCAAGTGTAATCAGCGGGGCCGTAGCAGCAGGCATGGTGTGACTCCTCGGTTAAATACGGCTTAACCTATCCGCTCGAATACCTTCGCCAACTTTTCCTGTAAGGTTGCAGCAGTAAAAGGTTTGACGATATAGCCATTTACGCCAGCCTGCGCGGCGGCGATGATTTGTTCTTTTTTGGCTTCGGCTGTGACCATCAGTACCGGGATATGCTTCAATTTGGCATCTGCGCGAATGGCGCGCAGTAAATCAATGCCTTGCATGCCTGGCATATTCCAGTCCGTTACCACGAAATCAAAGTCACCACCTTGCAGCATCGGTAAGGCAGTGCTGCCGTCATCTGCTTCAGATATGTTGGTAAAGCCCAAATCGCGCAGCAGGTTTTTGATAATACGTCTCATGGTTGAAAAATCATCCACCACGAGAATTTTCATGTTCTTATCCAAAGTCCCCTCCGAAGAGAAAGTCGTCCTGCAAAGCAGGAAACATTACAACCAAGCCTGCATTCGGGCTTTTAACCGCACCAATGCCTGACTATGAATCTGACTGACCCGTGACTCGCTGACATCCAGCACCGCCCCGATCTCTTTTAAGTTTAGTTCGTCATTATAATACAACGACAATACTAACGCTTCCCGCTCCGGTAAACTACTGATATGTTTTACTAAGGCTGAATTAAAGGCTTCATTAGCCTGTTCTTGATACAGTTGATCATGTTCAACATCATCCGCCGTAACCAGCACATCTTCAGATATTCCCAAGTCTTCAATACCAATAATCCGACCAGAGCTTACATCACTAAGCATATGATGATATTCATCTAAAGAGATAGCAAGTTTTTCTGCAACTTCAAAGTCCCTAACATCGCGACCTAACTGCGCTTCCAGTTCGGCGATGGTATCGGCAATCAGGCGGGCATTACGGTGCACCGAGCGTGGCGTCCAGTCGCCACGGCGGATATCATCAAGCATCGCGCCGCGGATCCGAATGCCGGCGAAGGTTTCAAAACTGGCGCCTTTAGAACCATCGAAGTTTTTCGCAGCTTCTAACAGGCCGATCATGCCGGCTTGGATCAGATCATCAGCTTGAACACTGGCCGGTAAACGCGCCAGTAAGTGGTAGGCTATACGCTTAACCAAAGGGGCATGGCGTTCCACCATTTGTTGCATCTGGTCCACACCACCATAAGCGGCTAACTTACTGTTCACAGAACCCCCTACTCAGATTGCGGCTGCACCAGTTGTTCCAGAAAGAATTCCAAGTGACCGGATGCCGTATCAGGCAAGGGCCATTTCACGGCTTTTAATGCTAAGGCTTTTACGGCCATACTGGCAGCTGTGGTCGGATAGGCGTCAATAAAGGCTTTTTGTTTGCGCGCCGCCCGCCGTACGTTTTCGTCCTGCGGTACTGTTGCAACCAACTCCAGACTGACATCAAGAAATCTGTCGGTAACACGAGTCAGTTTAGCAAATAATTCCTGCCCTTCTTTGATGCTTCGCACCATATTGGCAACAATTTTAAATTTTTCTACCCCATGATCACGGCTGAGAATTTTCATCAGGGCATAGGCATCGGTAATCGAAGAGGGTTCATCACAGACTACCACCAGCACATCCTGTGACGCCCGCGAGAAACTCAGTACCATATCCGAGATACCAGCCGCGGTATCCACCAGTAACACGTCAACCGGGGTCTGCAACTCACTAAACGCCCGGATCAGGCTGGCATGCTCGACCGGCGATAATTCGGTCATGTCCTGATTGCCGGACGTCGCTGGGATAATTTGAATGCCAAAAGGCCCGGTGACCAAAATATCGTCTAGGGTGGCAGTACCTGCCAGCACATGAGACAAGTTTTTTTCAACTCTAAGACCAAGCATCACATCACAATTCGCTAGTCCTAAATCCGCGTCCAGGACTAACACTCTCTTACCGAGCTGTGCCAACGCCATAGCAAGGTTCAGGGTGATGTTGGTTTTACCTACCCCACCTTTGCCACCGGTAATCGATATGACTTTGCTTTTTTGTTTATTCATGCGTCTGAGACCACTGGCCTGATCATCTGCTGCTAATTTATTAGGCATACACTGCATCTGCTTGAGACATCTCATTCTGGTACCACTGATGTGATGGTGCACAATGTTGTAATCGTAATTGTTCGGCCTGTGCCACCAGCTCTGCTGCGTCTGCCACTTTTAAGTCTTCAGGTACCCGCTGCCCGTCGGTCAGATAACTAATAGGCAACGCCTGTTGCAACGCCACGTTAATGGCTTCACCCAGACTTAAACATTCATCGAGCTTGGTAAAGATACAACCTGACAGCGCTATGCGCTTGAATTGTTGCATACTTTCCTGCATCACTTTTGCCTGTGCTGTTGCAGACAATACCAGATAACTACGGATTTTGACACGAGAGTTATGCACCAGTGATGCCAGCTGTTCAGCCAGACGCAGATCCCGTTGGCTCATGCCGGCGGTGTCAATCAGAATCAGTTTACGTTGTTGCAGTTGATTCAACAAGATTGAGAGTTCCTCACTGTCTTTTGCTTGCTTAACCGGACAACCAATAATCCGGCCGAAGGTTGCCAGCTGCTCGAAAGCACCAATGCGGAAACAATCGGTGGTGATCAATGCGACTTGATCGGCGCCATGCCGTTTGGCAAAGCCCGCGGCCAGTTTTGCTACTGTGGTCGTTTTGCCAACGCCCGTCGGCCCAACCAACGCGACCACACCGCCACGGCGTAAAATGTCATCATTAGTCGTCGTTAACTGCCCGGCAAGTAATTCCAACGCAGTTTGCCAGGCATCTTTAACATTTAAATCTTCTGGCATAAAGCACGCAAGTTGATCAGCCACCTGCTCCGACAACCCCAGTTGTTGCAGATTTTCGATCACTAATGCCCTTACCGGCTCGCGTCGTGCCAGATCCTGCCACATTAATCCAGAAACCTGATGCTGTAACAATTGGCGCATTGAAAACATTTCCGCCTGCATTTGCGCAAACTGTTGTTGCATCAGCTCGGCTTGCTGTTGTTGTAATTTGCTTAACTCCTGCCATTGCGGCGAACTCATCGCCTGAGCGGCAGAATTTTGACGTTCAAACTGTGGCGCCCGGTTCACGGCAGCGGCTGGTGCCTGGCCAGTAGATGGATCTGCAGCAACGGCTGGCTTAGCATTAGCCGATGCCAGTTCACGACTCTGTTGCTTTAGCATCTGCCGGGCTAACAAGGCCCGTAGCGAATCGGCCGGCTCTGCTTCGGCCTGATCATCAATCCGGATATTGACTTTTGGCTCGGCGCGCTTGGTCAGCGGCGTAATATCTTCCACCCGCGCGTTTGCGCCTGGCTTGCTGCTGGTGGCAGGTTCGGCATCAATAGCGGCAACAATTTCTACCCCTTCAGCGACCTTTTTATTTGACAGGATAATCGCATCAGGTCCGAGAAACTCTTTGACTTCAGCCAGGGCGCTGCGCATATCTTTGGCAACAAAGCGTTTGATTTTCATGAGTTACTCCTAGTTCGACTGACCGATAACGCTAACAATGCGGATTTGCTTATCATCCGGAATCTCCTGATACGACAGCACCCGTAATCCTGGAATAGTGTATTTCACGAATCGTGCCATCACTGAGCGTAAAATTCCTGACGTCAACATTACCGCACTTTCGCCAGTCAGCTCTTGATTCTGATGCGCTTCTTGTAACGACTGTTGGATGCGATCGGCTAATCCCGGTTCAATGCCGGCGCCGTCGTTACCGGCTGCCTGCATGGATTGATGCAGCATTTGTTCAAGTTCTGGTGCAAAGGTAATAACCGGAATTTCCTGTTTGCTACCCACCACTTCCTGCACGATCAGCCGACGCAGCGCAATACGGCAGGCCGCGGTTAACACGTCAATATCCTGACTCTTAGCACCATACTCCACCAGTGTTTGCACGATAGTACGCATATCACGGATCGGCACACCTTCGTGCAGCAAGTTTTGTAGTACTTTGACCACAGCGGTCAGCGGCAGGGTCTCCGGAACCAGACCCTCTACCAGTTTCGGCGAGTGCTTACCGAGCATATCCAGCAGATTTTGTACTTCTTCGTGGCCTAGCAGGCTGGCGGCATTATTGGTCAGAATTTGACTAAGATGAGTGGCAACAACCGTGGCAGCATCAACCACGGTATAACCCAAGGTTTGCGCATGCTCACGCTGATCTTTGCTGATCCAAACGGCATCTAAGCCAAATGCCGGATCTTTAGTGGCGATGCCTTTGACGGTACCAAACACCTGCCCCGGGTTAATCGCCAGCTCGTTATCATGGCGCAGTTCTCCCTCACCGTTCGTCACTCCCATTAACGCCACCCGATAGCTGTTGGGTTCCAGATCCAGGTTATCGCGAATATGTACCGGCGGCACCAGGAAACCTAATTCCTGCGATAGCTTTTTACGTACACCTTTAATCCGGTTTAATAGCTCGCCGCCCTGCGCTTTATCGACCAAGGGGATTAAACGGTAACCCACTTCCAAACCGATAACATCTACGCCCTGAACATCATCCCAACCAATTTCTTTAACCGGCTGACTATCCGCCATTTGCTGACCACTTACGTTAGCAGGTCGGGGCTGTAGTTGTGCGACCTTAGCCGTTGCCAGTTTTTTGGTATACCAGGCAACGCCACCCAACAGAGCCGCTAATGATAGAAAGGCGAAATGTGGCATACCGGGTACAATTCCCATCAGGGTCATCACACCGGCGGCGATAAATAACACATCAGTGTTATCACCAAGCTGACTTTGCATCTGCTTGCCGAGATCACCCTCTTTATTCTGCCGGGTGACGATAATCGCTGTACCGATAGACAGTAATAAACCGGGAATTTGTGCTACCAGGCCATCACCAATCGTCAGTAAGGTATAAATTTCCATCGCCTCGCCAAAACTGAGGCTATGTTGCATCATGCCGATAAACAAGCCACCAACCAGATTGATCACCAGGATTACAATGCCAGCTATGGCATCACCTTTGACAAATTTACTGGCACCGTCCATCGAGCCATAAAAATCGGCTTCACTGGTGACTTCTTCGCGGCGGGTACGGGCTTCTTCCTGCGTAATCAAACCAGAGTTAAGATCAGCATCAATCGCCATTTGTTTACCTGGCATCGCATCCAGCGTAAAACGGGCTGACACTTCAGCGATTCGACCAGCACCCTTGGTCACCACCACAAAGTTGATGATAATTAAGATCAGGAATACAACGATACCAACGGCATAGTTACCGCCAATTACCACCGAGCCGAAGGCTTCAATGACGGCACCCGCGGCGTCACCACCATTATGCCCTTCAAGTAACACCACCCGGGTGCTGGCAACGTTCAGCGCTAAACGCAGAATAGTTGCCACCAGCAGCACGCTGGGGAAAATACCAAAATCCAGCGGTCTTTTGGTGTAGATAGTCACCAGTAGCACCACCAGTGCCAACGCAATATTAAAAGAGAACAACACATCCAACATCAGCGGCGGTAGCGGTAATACCACCATCGCTAACGCAGCCAGGATCAGAATGGGCGTGCCCACTCCCTTGAGATGCCGAAGATGAGCTTTATCGAATTTACTAAAATACTGGGCTAACTGCATGCGTGACCTGACAAAGTGTTGACACAACGGCAGGTTTCAGCAAGAAGTGTTCCATTGTGGATATCTAGTCGCGCAAGTGGCGAAATTAGCAGCGCTAACGAATCACCTTAGTGCCGCACATCCTCAGGAATAGGTAACTCTTTTGCCAGCGCTTTCGGGCGACTACCTTTGCCTTTACGGTACAGATTAAGCTGGAATACATAAGCCAGCACCTGCGCAACCGCAGCAAACAACTGCTCCGGGATCGGATGGTCCAGCTTGGTGGTGTAATAAATGGAACGCGCCAGCGCCGGCGACTCAATAATCGGGATTTTATGCTCAGTGGCAATTTTCCGGATATGCATCGCCACCTCATCCACACCTTTAGCGACCACTGCCGGTGCCCGGAATTTACCCTGATCGTATTTAAGCGCCACGGCATAGTGCGTTGGGTTAGTCACGATTACATCTGCCGTTGGTACCTGCTGCATCATACGCTTCATCGACATCTGCATCTGGGTACGACGAATACGGGCTTTGATTTCCGGGCTACCTTCAGTGTTTTTATGTTCGTCCTTGATTTCCTGTAACGACATTTTCAGTTGTTTGGTATGATTCCAAACCTGATAGGGCGCATCGACCACCGCAATCACCGAAATACTGGCGCATAGGCCCAAAAACAACCACCCCAGAAAATACAACGCTGATTCGATATTATTTGGCTCGCTCATCAGCGACAGCGACATGATGTCCATAAAAAAGACTTTTAGCAGCACATAAGCAACGCCTACGACTACCGCGACTTTCAAAATACTTTTTAACAACTCCATCAGCGCCTGTAAGCCAAACATCCGTTTAAAGCCCTGGATTGGACTCATTTTACTCGCTTTGGGGCCCGCGGCCTCCCAGCTAAAATTAAAACCTCCCAACAAAATGCTGCCAACAAAAGCGGCAACCAGAATCAGCGAAAAGATACCGGCTAACGGCGCAGCTAACTCTCTGCCGGCATCACCCCAGGCGGTAAACATACTATTGGTTTCAAAAATATCTTTTTGGTCCAGCCGCATCATGCGCTGGCCAATATTCAGCATCGCCATGGCCAGCATCTTGCCAAATACCAGCAATGCCGCCGCGCTGCCGATTAACACAAAAGCCGTGCCAAGGTCATTTGAGCGGGCGATTTGGCCCTTTTTTGCTGCGTCTTGCAGCTTCTTGGGGGTGGGCTGTTCGGTTTTTTCGGCGCCGGAATCTTCTGCCACGTCAGCCTCCTAGCAACCAATCAGCCGGCAGCTATAGTCGATGACATGCTCCCATTGCTTTTCATAATGAAATAAGAAGGTATCCAGCGTCAGCCAAAGGATCAGTAAGCCGGATAACATAGTAATCGGGAAACCGATCGAGAAGATATTCAGCTGAGGTGCAGCGCGGGTCATAATGCCAAACGACAGGTTTACCACCAGCATGGCGACTATGGGTGCTAAAGCAATAGCCAGAGCGGTAGCAAACATCCAGCCACCAAACTCAATAATGGTCCAATAGCTGGTTACATCCCACCACTCGCCGTTAATTGGCAGCGTTTCAAAACTAAACACCAGCATCTGAATCATAATCAGATGACCGTTAAAGACAAAGAATAATAAACTCGCCAGGATCAGGTAAAACTGACCAATTGCCGGCACTGTCATGCCACTGGCCGGATCGGCCATCGACGCAAAAGCCAAACCGGTTTGCGTTGCCAGTAACTGACCGGCCAGCACGAAGGTATTGATAAACATCAACGAAATAAAGCCCAGCGCGAAACCAATCGTCAGCTGCAACATCACCTCTAACACCATGGCAAAGGAAATCAGCTCTGGGTAGACGGTTTTGGGCAGCATCGGCATCATCACCACCGTGATCAACACCACCAAACCGGTTTTTATCCGGGTGGGGATATTACGCACGCCCAGACCCGCCATAATCATCAGCATGCCAGATACCCGACACAGCGGCAGCAAAAAATCCGCTATGGTCTGCATCAGGGTCGCCATCAGAATTTCCATTGGCGCTGACCTAACCCACAACCTGTGGAATACTTTGGTACAATTCGATGGTGTAGTCCATAATGACCCGCACCAACCAATGACCGCCGAAAATCAGTGCCAGCAAGGTGACAATTAAGCGTGGTAAGAAGCTTAAGGTTTGTTCGTTAATTGAAGTTGCCGCCTGAAACACCGCCACAACTAAGCCCACAAACAGCGAAGGCAAAATAATGGCACTAACCAGCAAAATCACAATAAATAAGGAGTCGCGCAGCACATCGACAAAGGTTTCCGGACTCATGTGCCAACTCCATAACTGGTCGCCAGAGTCCCCATCACTAAGATCCAGCCATCCACCAAGACAAACATCATCAGCTTAAACGGCAGCGAAATAATCATCGGTGATAGCATCATCATACCCATCGCCATCAGCACACTGGCCACGACCAGATCGATAATCAGAAACGGGATAAACAACATAAAGCCAATTTGGAACGCGGTTTTCAGCTCACTGGTGACAAAAGCCGGAATCACCACCGTCATCGGATAATCCTGCGTATTCTCGGCTACCTCCAGCCCGGCAATCTGAGCAAAGGTATCCAGGTCGCGCACCCGGGTCTGATGCAGCATAAAAGCCTTTAACGGCACAATAGCCGCGTCCAGCGCCTGCACAGGATCCAGCGTCTCTTCCAGATAAGGCTGGATCGCCTGTTCATTAATAGTTTTGAACACCGGCGCCATAATAAAAAAGGTTAAAAATAACGTAATACCGATCAGCACCTGGTTTGACGGGGTTTGCTGTAAACCGATAGCCTGACGCAAAATTGCCAGTACTACGATGATGCGGGTGAAGCTGGTCATCATAATCACCATCGCCGGAATAAAACTCAGCGCGGTCATAATCGCCAGTACTTGCAGCGTTACACTATAGGACTGAGAGCCATCGGCATTGGTGGTAACAGTAACGGCCGATAAGGTGCCATTATCGGCCAGCAGTTGTGGGCTTAGCAGCGCCAGCAACAGAATAAACAGCAATCGCAGCATGCAAACATCTATTTTTTCAGGAATGACTGCAGCTGTGTATGAAAATCTGATGCCAACTTTTCTTCCGGAAGAGGATTTTCTAATTCAAACAGCAAATTGATGCTGTGAGGCGTTACACCTATCACCCGCTGTTTTCCTTGTATTTCAATAATTAAGATACGTTCACGCTGCCCGAGTGGCAGGGTGCAAATTACTTTCATATGCCGGCTGCCCGGCAGGCGCAATGTCAATTTTTTGAATAACCAGCCCAGACCCAACACCAACAAAATCACCAGTGCCAGAGAAATGGCGATTTTGCCAAGCGCCATTGAACCACTGCTATTATCGCTGCCAGGGTTTAATACAGCGTCACGGCTGACTAACCGGTTGGGACGGCTATTTTCAGTGGGCAAAGGTTCGGCAACTGGCTCCTCTGCCGGACTCTGTGCCGCTGCTGTTGCTACTTGTTGGCTTGGCTCTGCTGCCACCTGATTCGATGCGGTAACACCAATGGGTGACAGCAGCAGTAGCAGTGATAACGCAAGTTTTGCGACCAGTTTTAGCATCAGCGCAGCTTCTTAATCCGTTCGATCTGACTAATCACGTCAGTCAGCCGGATACCGAATTTGTCGTTCACCACAACAACTTCGCCGTGCGCGATTAGCGTGCCGTTTACCAGCACATCCAGCGGTTCACCGGCGATCCGGTCCAGCTCCACAACTGAGCCCTGATTCAGTTGTAGCAAGTTGCGGATGCTGATTTTGGCCCGACCGACTTCCATTGAGATGGTAACCGGAATATCCAAAATGGTATCCAGCTTGCGTTTATCAACTGCGGCACCTTTTTCATCCTGCAACTCTTCCAGTTCGACGGCTTTAGCTTCGCCCTCGGCCTCCGCCATGGCGGCTGCCCATTCGTCCATGGTGTCCTGATCATTTGCCATTTTGTTTACCTTCTGTCTCTGTCGCTGAAATTCAGATCAGCTTCTAATTCTGAGATATCGGCATCATTATCCAGACGCCGGCCACCTTTGGTGAACACCTGTAGTTCTGACTTAACAGATTCAGGGCGTTTAATTTTTTCAATAATTTTCAGCGCAACGTTATCGCGCGACCGTCCGACCTTAGCCCGGAAGGTGGGCAGATCCTCAACCATAACCGTGACATGCCCCGGAATATCAACCGGGATAATATCACCAGCTTTTAGCTCCATAATATCGCGCAGCGTTAAATCTACATCCAGCATACGGGTGGTGAGATCGACTTTCACATCCATAATTTCATCACGCAAGGCTTTCGACCAACGTAGGTCTGTATCTTCCTTGTCGCTTTGTACCCCGGCATCCAACAGTTCACGTATGGGCTCCAGCATCGAATAAGGCAGCGCGACATGGAAATCGCCACCACCGCCGTCCAGTTCAATATGAAAGGAGCTGATCACCACCACTTCGGTCGGACTGACGATATTAGCCATCGCCGGGTTAACTTCAGAGTCAAGGTACTCGAATGACACGTCCATTACCGGCGCCCAGGCCTCTTTATAATCTTCAAAGATTAACTTCAGCAGCATCTGAATAATGCGCCGCTCGGTCGGAGTAAATTCGCGGCCCTCTATCTTGGCATGGTAGCGGCCATCGCCGCCGAAGAAGTTATCTACCAGAATAAAGACTAACCGCGCTTCCATGGTAATCAGGCCTGTGCCCTTTAACGGCCGAAAGCGCACCATATTCAAGCTGGTTGGTACAAACAAAGTGTGCACATACTCGCCGAATTTAATCATTTGCACGCCGTTTATTGAGACCTCTGCAGTACGACGCATCATATTAAACAGGCTAATCCGCATATGGCGGGCAAAACGCTCGTTAACCATCTCCAGGGTCGGCATCCGGCCACGGACAATGCGATCCTGAGATGAGAAATCGAACTGCATAGTGCGGGAGCCGTCACCGGGCTCACTGGCGTCGACTTCTTCTTCGACAACTTCATCAACGCCATGCAATAGCGCATCTATTTCATCTTGCGATAATAAATCCGACACTGTTGCTCACTCTTATTGCATGACAAAACCGGTAAACAGAATTTCTGCTACCACCACAGTACCTACCACGTCCAGCATGGCATTTTGTAAATCAATCAAAGCGCGGTTTTTCAGCTCTTCTTTACCGGTCGTTGTAATCAACTCATCGGCATTTGCCGCACTAAAGGTTGCTAATAAGGTACCTTCAATTAACGGGATATGTCTCAGCGCTAAAGCCTGATTCGCATCACCGCGCACCATTATTTGTACCCGAATCTGAACTAAGCGGTCCCGGCTACTGCCTGCCACATTAAACACAAAAGGCCGGGGCATCTGTACATATAACGCCGAACCGCTGATCGCTGCATTTTCTGCGCTCCCTGTTGGCGCAGCGCTCTCCTCAACTAAATCCTGAGGGGCACTACTCTCGTCCGACAACAGAAAATACCCGCCAGCCACTATCACCGCCAACAATACGGCAGCGCCGACTAATATCAACTTTTTGCGTTTTGCTGCCTTATCAACTAACTCTAACTCGTTATCGGCCATCGCTATCGGCTCCCGTCCTGGCTGAGTACCTGCTACTGGTTATTATGCTCACTGCGGTTTCGCTTTGTAAACGAAAAGTCCGGTCGATAGAACGACAATAGCGGATTATGCATAATAATCCACCAGCCTTTCCCGATGTTGTACCTCAACCGTGTTGGCAGCAGGCAAATCATCATTAAAATTTTCTGCTGAATTATTTGCTGTTTGTCCCGGGCGCGAGCTACCATCACCATTACCTTGCTGCTGCCGGCTATGTTGCTGCACCTGCCCTTCTCCGAGCTGAATCCCCTGTTGCTGCAACAGCTCGCGCAAGCGTGGCATTTGTTGTTCTAATAATTCTTTTGCGTGTTGCTGCTGCACAATAAACTGCACTGAGGCCTGTTCCTGCTGTAAGTTAATGCGGATTTGCATCTGCCCTAACTCGGCGGGATCAAGACGGATTTCTGCCACCTGAATATTCTGTCGCACCATTAACTGCACGCGTTCGCGTAACTGCCCCGCTGCATCTTGCTGCTGCAAATTAAGCTGTTTAAGTCGGGCGCTTAGCTCAGGCACTGGTGTTTTCTCACTTGCACGCTGAGCGGCTACAACGCTGGCAACTGAGGCGTCAAGCCGGGCCAGTTGCTGCTGAAAGCTCTCGCTCTGAGTGCTACCTTGGCCTGAGGAGCCAGATGCCAGCGTCACTTCTAACCGACTCGGTTGAAATAAGCGTTGCTCGGTTCCCTGTTCCGCTCCCCGCTCATCGCCGGTAGATTTAGCATTGGTATCGATCTTTAATACATCATTGCTACTGGCCATGTTAGCTGGTTGTTGACTAGTCTGCCGGCTGGCTTTTGACTCCTGAGTGCTGGCAGAATCAGCAGGACTTAATGCAGTACGAGCCACTGCCTCTGCCTGCACTGCTACCTGAGGTGCAGCTGTCGCGTCTATTAAAGGCCTTACGTCCTCTCGTATGGTATTACCGGCAATGTCGCGTTCTGCCCCTTCCCGGCCAGACAAGGCAGATGTCGTTGGTGTCATGACTGGCTGAACTAGCGCATCCGGCGCTGTTGAAGCTTGGTTTAACGCTTTACTTTGGCTCAGTTCAGTGACTCCAGATACAGCGCTTGCTTCTTTTTCTTTGCTGCTGACTGATTCGACTGGATAAGTTGATTGCGCGGCTGCTGGCTGCTGCTCACTTGTATGAGCGGCCTTAATTACACTCTGTGCTATTGCCGTTGGCTTAGATTTGGCATCATTACCCTGGCTTTGTGCAACCTGTGCTGACAGTTTAGCCTCTGATGCAGATCGATCAGCCCGTTTTTGTTCCGCTTCTCTTTGCTGAGCTTTAGGCGCAGTAGCAGAAATAACTTCACTCTGCTCTGTTCCCGGCACCGGAGTTAAACCATCGTCAGGTAACTGGGTATCGGCCAGCGTAACCGGTTGTGATTGTGCTTGCACACTGCCTGTCGCCTTACGCTCGTTATTTGCTGTTGTGACTGCAGGATTAGGCACAGAGGTGATGCTGTCTTCAGACAATACCGGTGTCACAGCTTTTAATTTAGTGTCATCCTCTTTATTGCCGGCATGAGCTGTCAAATCTTTGTCAGATGCAACAGGTAAAGCCGTGTCGCGAATAACCGAAAGTTCATCTTCAACCGGCTCAGCCTTATCAAGCTGCGGCTGCGGCACTATATGGTGCTGCTCAGCGGCAGTGTCCGCTTTTTTCTGTAACTGACTGGCAGTGAGGTTAGCACGTTGGATTAAGCCCAGCAGCTCGCCAGCTGCGTCAGTAACGTTTGAAGACTCGTCAGATGCTGTTGGTTGCGTATTAGTATCAGCAGATTCATTAGCTGCCTTGCTAAGTTGAGTGTCTTTGCCGGGCACCGCCGGCTTGGCTTGATGATTTACCCCGTGTCCCACGTCTTGTGTTACAGCGGCAACATCTTGCCGGACAGTTCCATCGGCTTGTTCACTTGCCAATACTTGCCGGAAGCGCTCGGCCTGTTGTTGCAGCTCCGGACTCGTCTGACTAAGGTTAGCCGCTGACGCGTCAATACTTAACATATTGTCTGTGCTGCTAAATAACACTGAAAACTGTAAACCCTGTGTCATGTTTATGATGCCTTCTGTCAGCGGTTACTACGGGTAGCAAACTGGTTTATAACCATTGCATACAAAAAACAGGCCACTTTTTGTGATTAGTAATGTTCAGCCAACTGCTGTTGATAAAAACGCTGTGCCGCATATTCGTCGGCCAGTTTCTGTTGTTGCCGTTGCTGCAGCAACTGTTCGCGCTGCTGTGCCTGTTCGACTAATTTTTCCAGGGCTTTACGTTTGGTTTGCATCTTCAGCCAGCTTTGCCGGCGTTGCTCCGCAACATTGCGGCTTTGCTGCACCACCCGCCCCTGCTGACTGAGTGCCTCATCAAGTTTGCTGATAAAGGCAACGTACTGGTTGTACAACCGGCCACCCAAGCCAATGGCGCCTTGTTGCATACTTTGTTGGATATACTCTGTGCGATAATTCGCCAGCCCCTGATATTTTTGCTCCGCCAACTGAAACTGCTGCTGCGCTTTGACAAACTGCGCCTGCAGTTTTTCTTCGCGCTCTTTTTGTACCCGGATTAACATCGCGAGTTTATTACTGCTCATGCTCTACCCCGCTGCGTTGGCGCTAACTGACTCAAGGCCGTTAAACAATCGTCATAGGGCACCACTTCTTTCATGCCCTGCTGCAAAAATTGGTTGATCCGCGGCAACATGTTGATGGCCTGGTCCAGTTGTGGATCGCTACCGCGAACATAAGCACCAATAGCAATCAGATCTTTGCTTTGCTGATAACTGGCGTAAAGCTGCCTGATACTGCGCGCCAATAACTGGTGCTCTTCACTGGTAATGGCTGGCATCACCCGGCTGATGGATTTTTCAATATCAATCGCCGGAAAATGCCCGGCATCAGCCAGGTTACGGGACAGTACAATATGCCCATCCAGAATAGCGCGGGATGCATCGGCAATAGGGTCCTGCAAATCGTCTCCCTCTGATAACACGGTATAAAATGCAGTAATCGAACCCTGATTACCCGAGCCGTTGCCGGCTCGCTCAACCAGTGCTGGCAGTTTAGCGAATACCGAGGGCGGATAACCTTTGGTTGCCGGTGGCTCTCCCACCGCCAGGGCGATCTCGCGTTGTGCCTGCGCATAACGGGTAATAGAATCGATTAACAGCAATACATCCAAACCCTGATCGCGAAAGTACTCCGCCACCTGGACGGCCGTTTCGCAGCCTTTTAAGCGCATTAACGGCGACACATCGGCCGGCGCGGCGACCACGACAGAGCGCGCCTTACCGTCTTCACCGAGGATTTCATCGATAAATTCTTTCACTTCGCGGCCACGCTCACCCACCAGGCCGACGACGATAACATCGGCAGCGGTACCGCGGGTCATCATACCTAACAGCACGCTCTTACCTACGCCGGAGCCGGCAAATAAGCCCATACGCTGGCCCTTACCCACCGTCAGGATCGCATTAATCGATCGCACCCCAACATCCAGCGGTTGCTTAATCGGCCGGCGATGCAGCGGGTTAATAGCTTTGCCTTTACCGCTGGCGTATTGACTGGCGGTAATAGGGCCTTTGCCGTCAAGTGGCCGGCCAACGCCATCAATCACCCGGCCTAACAACGCCATGCTCAGTGGTATACCTTTATATTGCAACATCGGGGTGACTTTGGCGCCGGGGACTACGCCCTCGATCTCTTCCTGCGGCATCAGAAATACCCGATCCTGGGCAAAGCCGACGACTTCGGCCAGAATTTCACCGCGGGCACTTTCTACCAGACAGGCCTGGCCAATAGCGGCACTGCAGCCGGTGGCTTCCAGTGTCAAGCCGACAACCCGCACCAAGCGGCCGGATACTGCCGGGCGACTGCGATGAATATATTGATGTTGCTGCTGCAAATGTTGCAGCAGACTTGCGCTATCGGCCATAAGTACTCAATGAGTTTGCCGGTGCGAAACCGGCAGCATTAATCTGATGTAGAGGCCTGATGCAGGAAGTGTTCCAGACTGGCGTTTACGCGTTGTGTCAAACTTCTGTCGACACTGGATTTTTCGGATTCAACCAGACAACCACCACGCTCCACTGTGGGCTCTGCCCGCAATTGCCAGTGTCGCTGCTGCAGCTCTTCTGCACTGTAATACTGCTGCAAAATCGCCAGATCATCCGGATGCAATTTAATCCGCATTTGTTCGGTTTGTAGTGGCAAGGCCGATGTGGCTTCCTGCACCGCTTGCAGGATCACCTGAGGGTTAGTGGTTACTTCTACACCAATCACCGCTTTCGCCATCGCCAAAGCCAGTTCTGTGATCCCGCTAGCGACCTGCTGATCTAAACCGGATAACGGCTGTTGTAATTGCGATAGCAGCTCAGTAAGTTGGGTGAGCTTGTTATCGATTTCTTGTTGCGCCTGACTCAATCCGAGCTTTTTGCCCTCAGCCAGGCCTTGTGCCGTGCCATCCGCCAAGCCCTGCTGGCGTCCCTCGGCGTAGCCTTTACCAAAGCCTTCTTCTTTGCCTTCGGCAAAACCTTCGTCATACGCCGCCTGGCGGATCTGTTCCATATCCTCAGCGGTTAAGGGTTTATACTCCGGGTTTTCCTCCTCTGGCACGACTAGCTTTGTCGCCGCAGGCCGCCGCAGGTTCAGCGCATTAGTCTGGCCTGGCTTTAACTCGGTTTCTTCAGTTAAATCCAACGTTTGCCAGGCTCGCAGCTGTTCTTCTACTTCAGCGTCGGGTGAAAATGGCTTTTTGGAACGAAAGGCATCGGTTGTCATGCTGTTTGTTTAACCCTTACAGGAATTCCTCACCGCCACCACCGCCCAGCATAATTTCACCGGCATCTGATAAGCGCCGCGCCACAGACAGAATTTCTTTCTGCGCCGTTTCGACCTCACTGACCCGCACCGGCCCCATCGCTTCCAGATCATCCTGCAGTAATTCAGCCGCGCGTTTTGACATATTTTTGAAGATTTTCTCTTTCAGGTTTTCGTCTGTGCCTTTCAGCGCCTTCATCAACACATCTTGCTGCACTTCACGCAGAATGGTTTGAATACCACGATCATCCACATCAATCAGGTTTTCAAACACAAACATCAGATCCTGAATTTGCTGTGCCATCTCTTCGTCATGCTCGCGGATAGCATCCATCAGCTGACCTTCCAGGTTGGTATCCAGGTAGTTCAGGATATCGGCAGCCGCTTTCAAGCCACCCATTTTCGCTGTTTGCGCGCCAGCCTGACCAGCAAACTGTTTCTCCATAATTTCATTTAGCTCTTGCAGCGCTGCCGGTTGGACTTCTTCCAAGTTGGCAATTCGCATCGTCAAATCCAGCCGCACTTTTTCCGGGAATTGCGATAAAATTTCCGCTGATTGCTCTGGCTCTAAATAAGATAAAACGATGGTTTGAATTTGCGGGTGCTCGTTGCGAATAATATTGGCAACCTGTTTTGAGTCCATCCACTTTAACGAGTCCAAACCACGGGCACCGCCACCCAGCACAATCTGGTCAATCAGATTGGCGGCTTTTTCTTCACCCAGTGCCGCGGTCAGGGCACGCTTAATAAATTCTTCACTCTGGAAGCCGATAGTACTGAAATTCTGGATCTGCTCAATAAAGCGCCGGTGCACCGCAGCAATTTTAGCCTGATTCAGATCCGTGGTTTGCGCCATCGCTAAACCGACCTTTTGCACCTGTTTCGGTTCCAGATGTTTTAGGATTTGTGCGGCATCCTCTTCTGACAAACTTAGCAGCAGGATGGCAGCTTTTTCGACACCATCCAGTTTACTGATGTCGAATTCTTTTATCGCTTTATTCTCACTCATCTTCAGCTAACCAGTTTTTAACGACCAGAGAGGACAGTTCAGGTTCGTTCGCTACCAGCGCCCGCACCGCTCTTAATAAATCTTCGTCACCATGCAGATCTGGCAGCATCAGGGTACCATCTGGCGCAAAACCTACGGCTTTGTCGTCGAACGTTGAGGCGGCCATATCGAAATCATCACCTAAATCCAGGTTCTGACTTAACGCATTTTCATCATAGGCATCAGAGGTATCGGCCGGATTCATCAGCTTTTGCAGCATGGGTTTGACTATCGCCAGCATAATGACAATAACCAGCAAGGCGCCCATCACCACCTTCACCACTTGCAGGAACCAATCCTGCAAATAAAATGGCACTGTGGTATCTACCGCCACTTCCTCGCGCACAAAGGGCACTGAAATCACTTCAATACTATCACCACGCTGGACATCAAAGCCAACCCCACCTTGCAACAGGCGGCGAATATTCTCCAGCTCAGCCTGATTGCGCGGTGTCGGTACCACAGTACCATTCGCAGCGGTCACATTTTGATAGTCTACTGCCACCGACACGCTTAGCCGGCGGATAATACCACTTTGCTGACTGGTATGGCTGATAGTGGTATCCAGCTCAAAGTTGCGGGTGGACTCGCGATGGTTACGCCCTGGTACGACGGCCTGGCTATTGTTACCGGTTGCCTGCTCCGGGATTGCCGATGGCATCGGTGGCTGATTCGATAAGGCACCGGGCACGCCGCCGCTACTGCCGCCAACGCTACTTTCTTCAATTACCATTTCACTGCGTACTGCCGGTAAATCCGGATTAAACCGTTTCTGCGTTTGTTCGATGGCGGTAAAGTCCATCACCAGATCTACTTGCGCGGTATAGTTACCTACCCCCAGCACTGGCATCAGAATAGAGTCAACTTTCTGACGATATTCGTCTTCTCGGCTACGTTGAATTTCCAGCTCACGCCTGTTACGGGCCGCGCTACCATCTATTGAACCTGAGTTTAACAGCCGGCCATTTTGATCCGTTACCGTTACCCGGCTCGGAGCCAGCCCTTGCACTGCAGAGGCAACCAGATCGACAATGGCATCAACTTCACTGTCACGGATCACCCTGCCGCCGCGCGCGGTAACCAAAACCGTCGCTGATGGCTGTGCTTGCTGCCGGGCGAAAACATTTTCTTTTGGAATGGCTAACAGCACCCGGGCGCGGGCGACGCTTTGTAACTCTTCAATGGTACGCGCTAATTGTTGTTCGCGGCTATGTTTCAGGCGCTCCATTTCCAACCGCTGACTGACGCCAAAACCGCTATCCTGCAGTAAAAACTCAGTGCCAAGTGAAGGTTCATTGGTCATGCCGGCACGAGACAAACTTAAGCGCACGTCCTGTAATTTATTCTCCGGAACCAGAATGACATTACCTTCAAGTTTATATTTAAATTTTTGCGCATCAAGGTGATCAAGAGTTTGAATCAGCTCCTGGGTACCGTAAGTGCCCAACGGCCGCATTTCTGGCGCCCGTGCCCAAAGGATTATCAGAATGGCGATGGCCAGACAGATAGTTAAGGCCACAATCAGCGTGATCTGGCGTACCAAATCGCCGCCGCTATTAAATGAATTTAAAATGCTGCCTTTGCTCTGCCCCTGAGCCTCGGTATTAAAGTCGGTATTGGTCAATGCCAGCTCAGTTGATTGATTCTCTGCCACCTTGCTTCTCCTACTGCCTGCCTAGCTTAAACCGGCATTGACATAATTTCTTTGTACGCTTCAACCACTTTATTGCGTACCTGCACTGTGGCTTCAAAGGCCAATGATGATTTTTGTGATGCGATCATGGCTTGAGCCAGTGATACTCTGGGATCTCCCAGCTCAACAGCATTGCGCATCGCACTGGCCTGTTGCTGCAGATCATTAACGTTACCCAGGGCATTTTTAAATAAGGTCGTAAAATCAGACTGGCTACCATTAACCGGCGCGATATCCATGGCGGGTTTAGCGTCTGCCGGTAAGGCTCTGGCCTGGCTGGCCATGCTTTGCATTTGTGCGTATAACGCCTGACCTTTGATTTGCATAAGAGTGCCTGTCAAAAATTTACTGTTAAGCTGATACAGGGACTAAAGCAAGGGCTATGCCATCTCCGCAAGGGCTATGCCACCTCAGCAAGGGTTACGCCACCTCGATACCGAGGTCGCGCATTCTGGCCAGTTTATAACGTAAAGTACGGTCACTGATCCCAAGCCTGGCGGCGGCCTCTTTGCGTTTATGATCACAAGCACGCATGGTAGCCAGAATTAGCTTGTGTTCCTGTTGGTGGATTTCGGCTTTAAAGTGGCTTTCTTCCGCCAGCGTTTCGGGATGCGGACTGGCAGCGCTTGGCACAAAAGGATGGGATTCGAGCAGGATATCGTTCGCCTCAAGTTGGTTGCCACTTTGTAAAATCAACGCCCGTTGCATCACATTATCCAGCTCACGAACGTTACCCGGCCAGTTATAGCCGACTAAGCGCTGTTTCGCCGCGGCGGTCAACGACGGGATACTGCGTTCCTGCTGTCTGGCATACCTTGCCAGCAGATGCTCTGCCAACGGCAGGATATCACCCGGCCGCTCGCTTAACGCTGGCCAGCATAGTGGAAACACATTTAACCGGTAATACAGATCCTCGCGTAGTACGCCGTCATTAACAGCCTGACGCAGCTCGCGATTGCTGGTAGCCAGAATGCGGATATCCAGTTTAATCAGCTTACGACCGCCCAGGCGCTCAACTTCGCGCTCCTGGATCACCCGCAGTAGCTTGGCCTGCAGGTTTAGCGGCATTTCGGTCACCTCATCTAATAATAAGGTGCCGCCATTAGCTTGTTCAAACTTACCCGGGCAGGCATTTACCGCACCGGTAAAGGCGCCTTTTTCGTAACCAAATAAGGTTGCTTCCAGCATATTCTCCGGGATCGCCGCACAGTTAATCGCGACAAAGGGTTCGCTACTGCGGTTGGACTGCTGGTGAATATAACGCGCCAGCACTTCTTTACCCGAGCCGCTTGGGCCCAAAATCATCACACTGGCCTCGCTGCGCGCTACTTTTTCTGCCAGTTGTAACAGCGCCTGACTTTTCGGATCGGCCACTACCGGCTGATTAGCCGACGTTGAGGCCGCTTTCACATAGCGACTGACCATCGAGACCAGCACTTCCGGTGAGAAAGGCTTACTCAGATAGTCAATGGCGCCCAAACGCATCGCTTCAACCGCATCCTGCACGTTAGCGTAGGCGGTCATTAATAACACCGGCAGTTGCGGATAATGCTCATTCAGGGTTTGCAGTAAACTCAAGCCTGACACTGATCCCATCTGCACATCTGATACCACCAGCTGGACTTTTTGCTTTTTTAACAGTAACAGCGCCTGTTCGGCGCAGTCAGCCGCCAGTGGCGCATAGCCAGCCAGTAACAAGGTGTCGCACAGGGCTTCGCGTAAACCGGCATCATCTTCGACGACTAATACCACTAAATCAGACATGGCTGGTCTCCTGTTGCAGCTGTTTGTTTTTTAAAGCCACTCTGCCTTTCGCAACTGGCGTCATTAATGGCAGCGTAATCGCAAAACAGGCACCGCTTAGCTGGCCTGTGGGCCGCTCGGCAGGCAGTAAATAACGGATCTGCCCCTGATGACTCTGGATCACCGCCTGTACCACTGCCAGCCCCAAACCACTGCCTCCGGCTTTGCGGGTAAAAAAAGGCTCGAAAATATGCGGTAATAACTCAGGCGCAATGCCTGGACCGTTGTCACTGATTAGCAAAGTAAGCTGCGAACCGGTTTCGCGTTGCAACACGACACGGAACTGCCCGCCGGAGCCGGTTGCCTGGATGCTGTTTTGCAGTAAATTTAATAAGGCTTCACACAAGCTTTGCGGATTAGCCAGCAGTAGCAGTTCAGCATCAGCGCAGCATAACTGGAGCTCAGCCCTGGCGCTGGCTAACATCGCCTCGCTGCGCTCGGAAAACATCTGCAACAACTGCGGCAGATTTACGGCTTGCACCGCTTGCGCAGTACCGGAACGCGCAAAAAGCAACATATCATTGACCTGCTGCTCTAACTCACGCAAACGTAACACCAGTTTTTGCTGGAATTGCTCACGTCGCGGCACTGCCAATTGCGGACTGGCTAAATTCTCGGCGTAGAGCATAGCTGAGGCTAAGGGGGTACGGATTTGATGCGCCAGCGTGGCCATCATTTTGCCGAGGGTTGACAGACGTTGCAGATGATTCAAGCGTTGCTGTAAGGCGCGGGTTTCAGTTAGGTCAGTCAGCACGATCAGCTGGCCAGGGTTTAACGCACTGATCGCAATGTGCAGGCGACGCCCGTCTTTAAGTGACACTTCCAAACCATCGTCGCTACGTGGCTGAAAACAGCGGTTGATCACAGTTAACCAGCGCTGCCCCAGCACTGGTTCACCCAACATTGCCAAAGCCACCGGATTGGCCTCCACTACCAGACCTTTGGCGTCAAGAATAATGACGCCGGAAGGCAAAGCCCGCAGAATTTGCTCAAAACGTGAGGTATCAGACATTGGGTTACATAGCTCAGGTCTGGTGAATAACTAGACCTGATTATGCAGAGATTATGCCAGCATTAAAATTATGATTTATAAGAACTTATCCAGTCAAAAAACTGACAACCCTTATTCATCCTTGCCCAGATTATATTTGCGCATTTTCTCAACCAGGGTAGTGCGGCGCAAACCTAGCACCTCTGCAGCCCGGGCCACAATAAAGTCATGTCGCTCCAGTGCCTGCGAAATAAAACGTACTTCCAGCTCAGCCAAAAACTCTTTTAAATCCAAACCACTATCCGGCAAATCTTGTAATCCAAGGGGTTGCGTACCCGCAGCAAAGGCGAACTGGATTTCCGCTAAGGTTGTCTCAGATTCCGCTGCAGACTCAGCTTCTTCATCGGGTGACTGAAATAAGGAATTCAGTAAATCCCGTTCTTGCAGCTCTTCGGGGTACACCGGCTGATAAGAGTCTACTTCCAGGTGTTGATATTTTTTCGGTAACTCTGCGACGTCAACCACTTGATCCGGATACATAATTATCATCCGTTCTAACAAATTAGCCAACTCACGGACATTACCAGGCCATGGATGTAACTTCAGACTTTCTAATGCCCGCTCAGTAAACTTTACTCTGGCCTGATGCGCCTGATACTGCCGCTGTAATAGTTCATTGATTAACAATGGTAAATCGTCGGCACGCTCACTAAGAGCAGGGGTTTCAATTGGAAATACATTTAACCGGTAATACAAGTCTTCACGGAAGCTGCCATCGCTAATCATCGTTTCCAGATCGCGATGCGTAGCGGCGATAATCCGTACATCCGCTTTAATGGTTTGTGCGCCCCCCACCCGCTCAAAAATCCGCTCCTGCAGCACCCGCAGTAGCTTAACCTGCATTGGCTGCGGCATATCGCCTATTTCATCCAGAAACAGCGTGCCGCCCTGCGCCAACTCAAAACGGCCTTTACGGGTTGAAATGGCGCCGGTAAAGGCCCCTTTTTCGTGGCCAAACAGCTCGCTTTCTAATAGTTCCGCCGGAATCGCACCGCAGTTAATCGGCACAAAGGGGCCACTGGCCCGGTTTGACAACAAATGGATATTGCGTGCCACCACTTCTTTACCGGTACCTGATGGCCCCAACACCAGCACATTGGCTTCGGTTTTTGCCACCTGCTGAATTAAAAACCGTACCTTCTGCATCGCCGGCGTTTGCCCAACCATGCCATCAAACTTGGCCTGGCTATCTGCCTGTTTATGCGTGGGCAGTAAACGATGATACTGCTGCGCATCGCGCAATAATTGCGTCAAACTGGCGTAAGCAAAAGGTTCGGATAGCACGCCAATGACGTTAGCATGCTCCAGCAAGAAACTAAGACTCTCGCCGACAACTAAAAAAGCCGAAGCCGGAAACTGCCGTACCAGTTTGTCAGGTGCCAGCTCTCCACAAGCCCCCAACAACACTACCGCTTCGGGCTGCTGCTGTAATTTGTCCAGCACATTTTCAGCGGTCAATACTTGCTGTGCCTCGCCAATAAAACTCAGCACAGTGGCTAAACGCTCAGCACGATTTAATTGTAAATCAAAGATATACAGCGGCGGTGTGGAGGACATAGCAGCACAATTTATTCTGGTTATTTGACTTTATTGTACAAGCTAAGTGTGGGTATGCAAGGTGGAATGCTGGTTTTTTGACGCTAAAACAAGGTTTACGTCAAAAAACCAGCGAAAAATCACCCCAGTTAACTCAGCAGGGATAACGCCTGCTCCGAAGAAACCCGGGCCTGCAGCGCTACGTTAATTGAGCTTTGTGTCAGAATATTCGCTGCCGCCCGATCACTACTGGCACGGGCATAATCTAAATCAGCGATGCGGCTTCGCGCTTCAGAAGTCGCCACTTCACGTCCGGAAACGGCATTTAATGCACTTTGCAAACTATTAATCCCGGCGCCGGTTTCAGTCTGAAAAGCACTGATTTGTTCACTGGCAGCGCGGATACTGCTTTGTGCAGCCGTTAAACCCTGAGGGTTGGTGAGGTCGAGATTAAAGATATTCTGTGCCGACAACAGCGCCTGCGCATCACGGGTTTGCAAGCTCAATTCACCATCGCCGGCATTAAAGCTGCGCGTCGAATCAGTAAATAAGCGGTTACCGGCAAATTCTGTTGCTAAACCTTGCTGAATATTGGCCAGATAACCCTCGGCTTCTGCCTGCAACGCCTGCCGATCTTGCGCACTGTAGATACCATTGCCCGCAGCTATCGCTAAACGATCTAACTCCAGAAGATTATCATTAACCCCCTGCAACGCCTGATCGTAAACCCGTGCAAAGGCGATACCATCTGCCAGATTCCGCTGCCCTTGTTGCTGGGCATTGATGGTACTGGTTAAAGAATTGCTAATTTGCAAACCGGCAGCATCATCCGCTGCGCTGTTGATACGTTTGGCAGTGGCTTGTTGTTGCGAGAGCTTTTGTTGCTGCTGCAGTACGTTATTTAGGATATTACTGTTGGGGGGTGTAACCTTCATCAGACACCTCAGACATTTCAGATCGCTATTGGTTAAGCATAGCTGGGATTAGCAGGGTGCTCAACTTTCAAGTACATTTGTCGATACTAAGAAATTAAAACTTGACGAATCTTGCCCAATAGCAGAAAGAAACTACACTGAAGCCAAGAGCTATTGATTAGTATGACTTTTTAGATAAAACCTGCTAATTTGGCACACTAACTGCTTAGCATAATTAGTTTTTAACTACGGATGTTTATTATGTTTGATGGGAAAACGATCCTGATCACAGGCGGCACCGGCTCCTTTGGCCATAAGTATACTCAAACATTGCTTAATCGCTATAAACCCAAGAAAATCATCATATACTCGCGTGATGAGCTAAAGCAGTACGAAATGCAGCAAAAATTTAATCAGAGCTGTATGCGTTATTTTATTGGTGATGTTCGCGACGAGCAGCGCTTGATTAGAGCGATGCATGGTGTTGATTTCGTTATTCATGCAGCAGCGCTAAAGCAGGTGCCCGCCGCCGAATACAACCCTACCGAGTGTATCCGCACCAATATTAATGGCGCAGAAAACGTTATCAATGCAGCCATCGAAACCAACGTTGAGAAAGTGATCGCTCTCTCCACAGACAAAGCAGCTAACCCTGTTAATTTATATGGTGCAACGAAACTTGCCTCAGATAAATTATTTGTTGCAGCCAATAATATGACCGGTGGCAGTCGTCCACGCTTTTCAGTTGTGCGCTACGGCAACGTGGTAGGCTCCAGAGGATCTGTGGTGCCCTTTTTTCAGCAACAGATTAATCAAGGTTCCGACCATCTTCCAGTAACACATGAACAAATGACTCGCTTTTGGATCACCCTGCAGCAAGGGGTCGATTTTGTTTTGAAGAATTTCGAGCGGATGCTGGGCGGTGAGATTTTTGTCCCTAAAATCCCCTCTATTAGAATTACAGATTTGGCAAAGGCCATGGCACCCGATTTACCGATAAAAATTGTTGGTATTCGTCCTGGGGAGAAATTACATGAAATGATGTGCCCGGGCGATATGTCTTTTCATACCTATGAATTTGCTGATCATTATGTAATCGCACCGGCAATTAAGTTTTTTAACCGCAGCAATGATTTCACCACTAACGCTCTGGGTGAACAAGGTCAACTGGTTGAACAGGGTTTCGAATATGTGTCGGACACCAATCCGCACTTTTTAACCATTGATGAAATCCGTCACTGTAATCTGGTAGCTGCGCAATGATACCCTACGGCAAGCAACAACTGGATGCAGCCGATCTTGCTGCAGTACAAGAGGTTCTGCAGTCCAACTGGCTCACTCAGGGGCCTAAAGTGCCGGCTTTTGAACAAGCCATTGCCGATTATTGTAAGGTCTCGTTTGCCGTTGCTGTTAACAGCGCCACTTCCGCCCTGCATATCGCATGCTTGGCATTGGACGTTGGCCCAGGTGCTCGGGTTTGGACTTCGCCTAACTCTTTTGTGGCTTCGGCTAACTGTGCCCTGTACTGCGGTGCCACTGTCGACTTTGTCGATATTGAGCTTGAGACCGGCAATATGTCTGTGGCGGCACTTGAAGAAAAGCTAAAACAAGCGCAGCGGCAAAATCAGTTACCTAAAGTGGTGATACCAGTACATTTTGCCGGCCAGCCCTGTGATATGCAGGCAATAGCTGCCCTGGCTGAACAATATGGCTTTCATATCATTGAGGATGCCTCCCATGCGATTGGTGCCCGCTACCAAAATCAACCCGTGGGTAACTGCCGTTATTCAGATATCACTGTGTTTAGCTTCCATCCGGTGAAAATTATTACCAGTGGTGAAGGTGGCATGGCGACCACGCAAAATCCGAAACTTGCACGGAAGATGCAGATGTTACGCAGCCACGGTATCACCTCTGAAGCTACAGAGTTGACCGAACCAAGCCATGGTGTCTGGTATTATCAGCAGCAATTACTTGGGTTTAATTATCGTCTAACCGATATTCATGCCGCGCTGGGTTTAAGCCAGTTTTCAAAACTGGATAGCTTTGTGAATGCGCGCCAGCAACTGGTTGAGCATTACAACCAGGCTTTTAACCGTTATGCCGAGATAAAGCCGCTGAGCCAACACCCTGATAGCTATAGTAGTTATCATCTTTATGTTGTAAGACTAATAAGTCTGACGCAGGAACAACACAAAGCCTGTGTCGGATACCTAAGACAACAGGGCATAGTTGGGCACTTGCACTATATCCCTATTTACCTGCAACCCTATTATCAACAGTTAGGATTTAAAGCAGGCTATTGCCCACAAGCTGAAAACTATTATCAACAAGCGGTGACCATACCATTATTTCCCGGTTTATCCTTGCAGGAGCAAAACACTGTTGTTAATACTCTGGATAGGTTTTTATGCCAGCTATAAATGCTATATCTCTGGCAAAATTGGCAGAGCGGTTTCCAAAACTAAGCTGTTTAGTCTTAATTGGTAGCCGCGCCAATGGCACTTCACAACAAGAGAGCGATTGGGATTTTGCTTATTTTTTTGACGAGCCAGATGAATTTATCCGACTTGGGCAAGCTGAAGCATTACGCCAGCAACTGGCAAGCATAGTAAAGTGTGATGTTGACGCTATTGATCTGGTGGATATGCGCTCAGCCCAACTTGCGATGCGGATTGTTATTGTTAACGATGGGCAGCTAATTTTTTGCCAAAAACCTCAATTCTGGTTTAAGTTTCAAGAAAAAACATGGCGCGAACATGAATACTGGCAGTGGGAAGAGTCTCATGCAACTTGAAATCTATTTACGAGAAACAGCAAACCTTGCTACTGAGTATCAATCAATACTGGATCAAGCTGCAACAGCTATTAATGTTGGACAATCCTTTTCAAAATTAGAGCAAAATGGTCTTTTGCATGTGCTACAGGTCATTACAGAAAACGCCATCGGCAAAGCCAAGCACCTGTTAAAAGCCAATGGCCAACCCACACCGGTTTCGGCTTATGACGCGATGCAAAAATTAGCTAACTTGCAAAACTGGCCTGATGCCACATTAACACAATGGCAAGCCATTATTGGCTTACGCAATCGTATTGTGCATGAATATATGAATATTGATATGCGCTTGGTATTGAAATTAATCGAGCAAAAACGCTACCAACTCATTCTCGATTTTTTATTGAATGAAAAAATATGAATATCGCGATTATCCCGGCACGTGGTGGTAGTAAGCGCATACCCCGGAAAAATATTAAGGATTTTTGTGGTAAGCCAATGCTGGCTTATCCGATCCAGGCAGCATTACAAAGTGGCGTAATTGATAAAGTCGTGGTCTCGACCGACGACGCTGAAATTGCTGAAGTCGCGCTAGAATATGGCGCCGAGGTGCCTTTTCTCCGACAGCCGCAACTCGCCGACGATTATACCGGTACTACAGAGGTTATCCGGGATGCGATTTCGCAACTGCAATCTTTGGGTTGGCCACTCGAGCACTGCGCTTGCCTTTATGCTACTACCCCCCTATTGGATGCTGGGCTAATTGCTGAACTGCTGCATAGACTTGTCGCAACTAAGGCAGATTTTGTGTTTACGGCAGCGCGCTTTGCTTTTCCTATTCAAAGAGCATTAGTGTTAACCGAAACCGGCGGAGTTGCCCCTTTTGACCCAGCCAGTATCAGTAAACGCTCACAGGATCTGATACCGACATTTCATGATGCCGGTCAGCTTTACTGGGCTAAAGCATCGACCTGGCTTGATCTGAAAAAAAGTGTGTTTAGCACTAACTCACAACTTTACGAACTGCCATCGCATCGGGTTCAGGATATCGACACACCAGATGACTGGCGGCGGGCTGAATACCTATATCGGATGTTGCAACAGGAACAAGACTAAGATGCGGGTACTGTTTCGGGTTGATGCGTCAGTAACAATAGGTAGTGGGCATATTATGCGCTGCCTAACCCTGGCAAAAGCTTTGCTAAAACATGGAGCTATATGCCATTTTGCCTGTCGGAACAATAAAGGGCATTTATTAGACTTGCTACAACAAGCTGGCTTTAAGACGTTAAGTTTGCCAGCAGAGCTTTATTGCGAAGAAGATGATGCACTCGCTACATTAGGGCTAATTACAGAACCCTATCAGCTGTTGGTTATTGATCATTACCAGCTTGGTCAACGATATGGCAAGCTACTGCGCCAACGTTGCCAGAAAATTATGGTGATTGATGATTTGGCAAACCGTCCTCTTGAATGCGACCTGCTGTTGGATCAAAACCTGCTTCCGGATATGGATAGTCGCTATCGTTCGCTGGTACCAGCGGGTTGTCAGCAGCTGTTAGGTCCACGTTATGCTTTACTGCGCGAAGAATTTTATCAGCCGCATTGTCAAAGAGTTCCAAACCACCTTTTGGTCAGTTTTGGCGGTAGTGATGAACAAAACTTAACCTCTCTGGCAATAGCAGCCATTGCCAGCCTAAAGTCTCTCCCTGTTACTGCCGATATAGTGATAGGGTTAAATAATCCCTGGCAAGCCAGTATCAAACAGCAATGTGCACGGCTGTCGAACGTTCAGTTACATATTCAAACTGATGCTATGGCGGTATTAATGCAAAAGGCTCAACTTATGATAGGCGCCGGCGGTGCAACCCATTGGGAGCGCTGTGTTACCGGTTTACCCGCTTTGGTGGTAACGGTGGCAGAGAATCAGCTGGCGACCACGCGGTATCTGGATAAACTGGGAGCCTGTGTTTGGTTGGGATCACCAGCTGATATTTCAAAAAAAATTATGGCAGAAAAGATTGAATACTATCTGCAACAACCAGAGCTGCTGCTATCGATAAGCAAAGCAGCGACGATGATCATTTCAAATGATGCTGGCACACCACTGGTCGTCAGGCAAATTATTAATTTAGGGGCAGAAAAGACATGACAGAAATCAAAATTGGCAATCGGTTAGTCGGCCCTACACATACGCCTTTTATTATTGCCGAAATGTCCGGCAATCATGGCCAGTCACTGGACAAAGCAATGGCACTGGTCGATGCTGCCGCAGCTGCTGGCGCGCACGCATTAAAGCTACAAACCTACACACCAGATACCATTACGCTTGATGTTCACGAGCATGAATTCTTTATTGCCGATAAAAATAGCCTTTGGCAAGGCAACTCACTGTATAACCTTTATAAGGTTGCGATGACACCATGGGAATGGCATAAACCAATCTTTGACTACGCTAATAGCAAAGGTATGCTAGCTTTCAGTTCACCATTTGACTTAACCGCCGTCGAGTTTCTGGAAACGCTTAATGTACCTTGCTATAAAATCGCTTCATTCGAGAATATCGATCATGGTCTGTTGGCGGCGGTGGCGAAAACCGGCAAGCCGATTATTATTTCGACCGGCATGGCAACCCAAGCTGAACTGGCTGAATCCGTTGAGGTGCTGCGCAGCAACGGCTGTAAAGACCTCATTTTGCTAAAATGCACCAGCAACTACCCTGCCCGCCCGATAGATGCGAATTTACGCACCATTCCCCATTTGGCGCAACTGTTTGATTGTCAGGTCGGTCTCTCTGATCATACTCTTGGCTTAGGTGTTTCTGTCGCAGCTGTTGCATTAGGCGCTACCGTCATTGAAAAACACTTTGTACTGGATAGAAACGGCGGCGAAGTGGATGCTGAGTTTTCATTAGAGCCGTTTGAACTGAAAATGCTGGTAGAAGAAACTGCTCGTGCGCATGATGCGCTTGGTGCTGTGCATTATGGCTGTACCGAAAAAGAGATAGCTTCAAGGGTGCACCGCAGGTCACTTTATATCGCCAAAGATATGGAAGCAGGTGACATTTTTACCACCGAAAACATTCGCTCCGTACGACCAGGGCTTGGTTTAGCACCGAAATACCTATCACAGTTTCTCGGCCGTAGAGTAAAACAAGATGTTAAAATAGGTACCCCAATAACCTGGGAGCTAATTTAAAGCATGAAGGAGCTTTTGGAACTTAGATTAGCAACTTTGCAAGATGCTGAATGCCTATTGCTTTGGCGTAATGATGTCGGAACACGAAAGTTCAGCATTAACAAAATGAAAATTACTGAGCATCAACATATGGAGTGGTTACACCAAAGCTTAAGTAATCCGCAACGCAAGCTTTATATTGTAGAATGTCAAAAACAACCTGTGGGCACAGTCAGGGTGGACACAAAAAAGGACTATCATTATATTTCATGGACTGTTGCGCCTGACCATCGGGGTAAAGGAATAGCTAAAAATATGGTAAAACTATTGGTAAACAAGCTTAAAGGAAGAGTAGTAGCTGAAATACTACCTTTAAATACAGCATCGATAAAGGTTGCAGAATATGCTGGTTTAACATTTAAAAGACTATACAAAGGTAAAGTATATTATGAACTAATACACTAAAGATAAATCTACAGATGCTTACCAATTATTAAGATCTACCAATAAATTTATGAGAGTATAAAAAAATCTGTGTAAGTGGCATTCTATCCATGTATTTGAAAGGAATAAATAATGCCAGTATCAGACCAGCTTATCGACCAGTTATTAGCTGACTACAAATCCCCGGAAGACCTGCTTGGTGAGCAAGGTATCCTTAAGCAGTTGACCAAAAAGCTTGCCGAACGCGCCCTTGAAGCCGAGATGGAGCAGCATCTAGGTTATGCCAAACATGATGCCGCCGGTAAAAACACCGGTAACTCCCGCAACGGTAAAAGTCGTAAATCAGTGCGCAGTATTCACGGCGATATTGAGCTTGAAACACCGCGAGACCGCAATGGCAGCTTCGAGCCTAAGCTCATCAAGAAAGGCGAGAAACAGCTCGGTGGCTTTGATGAGCGAATTGTCTCCCTGTATGCCAGAGGTATGTCAACCCGCGATATTCAGGCCCACTTTGAAGAAGCCTATGGTGTTGAAGTCTCGCCGACGTTTATCTCTCAGGTCACCAATGCCGTACTGGACGAGGTCAAAGCCTGGCAGCAGCGGCCATTAGCATCGGTATACCCGATAGTCTATCTGGACTGTTTGGTTGTGCGCAGCCGCGATTCCGGCAGTATCCAGAACAAGTCTGTCTACCTGGCCCTTGGCGTAAACACCGATGGCGAGAAAGAGTTGCTGGGCTTATGGATAGCGCAAACCGAAGGTGCCAAGTTCTGGCTCTCGGTGATGAACGAGCTGAAAAATAGGGGCGTGGAAGACATCTTCATCGCTTGTGTCGATGGCCTCAAAGGCTTCCCGGATGCGATTGAAGCCGTTTACCCTAAAACGCAGGTGCAACTATGTATCGTGCATCAAATCCGCAACAGCCTGCGCTTCGTCAGCTGGAAAGAGCGTAAAGCTGTTGCAGCAGACCTTAAAACCATTTATGGCGCAGCAACCCTGCAACAGGCAGAGCAGGCGCTGGAGCAGTTTGCCGAAACCTGGGATAACCAGCATCCGAGCATTAGCAAATCCTGGCGCGATAACTGGACAAGGCTGAGTGTGTTCTTCGACTATCCACCGGAGATACGCAAGGTCATACACCACCAATGCCATCGAATCGCTTAATGCCAGCCTGCGTCAGGTCACCAAGACCAGAAGGTCATTCCCAAGTGATGATGCGGTGCTGAAGTTGCTATATCTGGCTTTACACCAGATTGCTAAAAAGTGGACAATGCCACTACGAGATTGGAAGCCAGCCATGACGCAGTTTATGATCATGTACGGTGACCGAGTATCGTTATGATAAACAGCCACTTACACAGAAAATTTTATAGTCTCAAATTTATTTTCACTTCGCTCTAAACACCGGGTAAAATTTCGGCGACTTTACAAGAGTCCGCCCTACATCAACTATCGCTAAATAATTTTAAAAATCAGATAATTTCCAACAACTTAACCGCTAACCAATCATAATAATTCTGGCCGCCATGAAAATAATCAGGTGTGCCATCGGAGTAAATTAAATCAGAAGTGTAGTCTAATGGGTTAGTGATTTCTTCGTTAAATAATTTTGCTGTATGCAAATATTCAAAACCAAGTTCTTGGAAAAGGTATTCCATTGCATCCATGTACGCTATCGCTATCGGATGCAAGTGGCTTGACTTTTCGAAATACTGCCAAAAAGGTGTGTCCGACACTACAATAACTCTGTGCCCTTGATTTTTCAGAGAAAATACTATAGATAATTGCTGGTTGAGTTTTTCATTAAAGAAATCTAAAAAATCCTGAATGGATATTTTTGAAATGCTTTCTGTTCTATTTGATTGCATCCACTCTAAAAACATTGCCACGCTTTGATGTGTTTGATGACCAATATTCGTTATAACACAGGACCGATTAAGTAAGTTTTTCTCACTGATAAATTGTAAGTTATTCGTTATTTTCTGCCACAGGTTTCGAGAAGCTGCACTCTCTAGAGGTACGAAAATATCAGTATCGTGTGTCAACAGAAACTTTTGTTGAGCAAAGCCAGAACCATTCATCACCATACCACCACTAAATTCTATGCCAAGTTTTTCTAATGATCTTGCTAGCTTAGAAAAATGGCTATCGCCAATTAAAGTGAGTAGTTTAATACTGTCTAACGAAGTATCTTGGTTTTTACTCTTTGCTATGGATTCTAGCATCTCCTCGTCGCAATCGACTTCGTAGTTCGTATCATCTGAAGCGGTAACGATGGGAGAAGCTAAAGCGTCAGCCCAATGTTTCATGACAAAATCAACCCCTTCTTTTGAGACTGTACGTCTATTTTCTAAGAAGCGAAAATCGTTTTTAAGAGGCGTAGTTATGAGTTCAAAAGAAGGAAAATAATTAATATCGCTTCTGCTTTCTGAAATAGCACCAGCAACAGCTCGCAGTACAGATTTAGAGTAGGTATTTGCTATAAGTATATGCTGATCTGTAGCTGTTGCGGTAAGTGGAACTGGTGAAACGGTAAGAATGAAATGAATATTTGAATTTATTTTTTTTACTTCCTCAAGCATTAAAGTTACATCTTTATATATTTCATTATAACTAAATACTTTTAGACTATATTTATTCGGGTCAAAGGAGCCGAACTTAACACCAGGACAAACAGGATAACAGATACCGTTTGCATCTACCCAAGATTCTATTAAACCCAATGTAAATATGAAACAGTCTGCCTTACCCAAATTTGATTTAGCCTCGGCAAGAACTTTTTTTCTAAACTCTTTTATCTCGCTTATGCTTGAATATCCGCCACCCCCAGCATTAGCAAAAAGTAAATCGTAGAATCTACCATTATCTTCATTAAAAAATATACTGAACTCAGCTAGTTCATTTTCTGATTTTAATAACCACTGTGTTAATGCAGCAGGGGTATAAATATTACCAAAAGCAAAGCTACTGATTTCTTCTGAGTTAATCTGACTTCTAATATAATCATACTGATTGGCAGTCAACCATTTACCAATGTGCTGAGCAAAGCATGAACCAGCAGAGGTTAACTTCAAGTCTTTTGAATAATTTAATCGAGGTACTAATTTTTTAAAAAGCTCGAACTCAGGATTGACATTCGCTACTCCTGTTCGCCAGAAAGATTCGTGACGACTTTTATCATAAGGTGTATTATTCATTGTCATGATTACCCTTTGAAAATCAATTTATATTTATCTATAAATTAATTAAAAGATTGTATAATTTAGCACTCAAAAAAACAAATCAAGAATTAAACATGTGACTAACATCAACCTTACAACTTGATAAAGGTGCTTTTTGAAAAGCGTCACTGGCTTTATTTAGATAATCTTTCCAAATATTGACTATAGAGTTAAATTCTCCATAAACATCAGTATGTTCAAGTTGGCCTCGGGGTATAAAACGAGTTAACACACTCAGCATATAAAGGGTCGAGCCTGAGGCCAGATAAAAAAATAGCTCTTCTCCCTTCCTATAGTTATGAAGCAACATATCCCATTGCTTTTTAATCAAATTCTCCGCATCCTCTACAGAATTAACTTCATGTAAGCTATCGGCGAGATCTTTAAATAAATGGGATACATCAGTATTTGCAATACAGGTTTTAAAAAACTCGTAATGAGAACTTAATGCTGAGTTCAGCTCATTACTGTCAAAAATAGAATTTAGCAAAGTTTTAACTTCAAACTCAGGTTTGCTTACCAATATATTGCTAGCTAATAAGGAAGATGCGCCTTCTATTAAAGCTCCATCACTACAGTTATAAAATTCGATATTTTTATTTTTTTTATTTTTAATAACTGCTTGCAGGATACTCCTTGAGAAATCAAACTCGGGTTTAGTAAAAACTTCAGGTCGAAAATTTCCAGGTATCCGTAAGCCATTGTCAAAACCGATATCTGCCTTAGCAACTGCCTGACCGTCTTCTCTGAAATAAGCTGAGTGCTTAGAATGGTGATTCTTTGGATCGAGATATCCAAGATCAACTCCAAATAAATATATTTTATTAAAGCCTAATTCAGTAAAGAGATCGAAAGCCAAATTTGAAACGGTTGGGTAAGAATATCTGAGAGAAATTATTTCGATATTCTTCTTTTCCAAATAATTTTTAAAAAAGTTTGTTGACGACTCACCTGCTTTAAAGGCTAAGTGAACAGACTTAAATAGCGAAGCTGTATCAGGATGAGCGCCATTAACAGATAAAAACCTGATCGTCTTTAACCAAGCCTTATCATTAACTTGGCTAATCCAACCAAAGGTTGCTCTATTTTGTTCAATTTCTGCATGAAAATCTGGTGTGATACCAAGTTTGTATAAAGAACGCAATGCAGTACCACAGCTAATAACAATGACATTATTACGATGCTCTTTAATGTAATGATGACTTTCATCCAGACTAGGGCCGTTACCAACAATAAAAACAGGTATATTTTGTAGTTGACGGAGGCCTGCCGAATTACAATTTTTCCTTATAAATTGATGACCTAGACGTAAACTTTCACAGGTATGAGCAATGCCATAACGAACATGGTCAAAACTTTCTCCTAATGCCAATATTTGTTGTAGTTGTGAATATAGCTTGGTTAAAGATTTACGCATTTCCGGGGTTAAAAATGAAGGAAAAATCAGACTATTCGCAATTCCATAAGCACCTGTCTGATAATACTGGGACATGACATCATTGAAATATTCCTCGCCATTTCCACCAATATTAAAGTATATTTTGCTGTCGTTCTTTTCTGCTTGCTCAAATAACTCATACCATTTTGTCGCGAACAAACTGGCATAAAAGAAATCAAGGTTTGGCTCAAATAAAAATAAATTTTTAACATCAATTTTACTTTTCAACAGTTCAATATGACGACCTAAACCAATACCTAATACTATCAAATATTCTATACGGGAAATTTCACTAAAATTTCTAGTTGGCAAGTTTTTCAAAAAAGGCTGAAGCTTCTCGACTGTTTGATAGTGAATATAACTGCGGAATTTTTCAATGCCTCCCTGATTTAAGATAACCTTGTTTTCAAGCGGATTCTGCTTAAATCTCTCGACCATTTTTTCAGAATCAGCCAGCACATTTTGATAAAAAAAACTTGAGCGCTTATTACAAAACAGATTTAACTCTTCATCCTTAACAACACACCGCCAACTTCTTGGCTTGTAGTCACGAAATACTTCATAAATAGATGGATAATACTGCTGCAGAGCATTCAGGTTTTTTTGAAAAACTTCATTCTTCGGAGCCTGTTCATAAACGCGATTAGCAAGCATTCCCATTGAACGTTCTGCGACAAATAGAGCATCTTCTGAATAACCGAGAAACTGAGGCTGACTGTTTAGCAACGCTTTTATATCACTACTATTTTCAACAAGATAATTAAAAACCTCATCTGAAACGGGATGAGCCAAATGCCTGAAGAGATATACCTCTTTAATACCGGAAACGTACTGAGTTAACTCATTTAGGTCACTGATAATTGTTGAGCCGCTATTTCCTACTTGCAGTGAAATCATTGTATTAAAAACTGTCGCCTGACCAAAAATAACCGACCAATCAATGCAGTAAAGTGAAGAAATAAATAAGTCTATAACAGGCTCATAAATTACCAGGACTCTCGGTGGCTGTAACTTGAGCAAGTTTGAAATATGCAGACCCAAGCCGACTCCGAAGATTAACACCACTGATTTTTCTGGCAATGCGACAATTTTTTTGGAGCTTTCAGTATTCACTAACCGTACTACTGGCGCTGAACGGCAAAAATCTGCAGTCTCTTCCAATAGTTCTGACGCAGGATTTTCGGAGTAGAGAACACGAGCAGTTTCGACTTCAACGATATTCAGCTCCATGTTTTTTGAACAAAACACCGAATAGTGTTTAACCTTGTGCTCATTGATACGTTGATAAATATCAGGGTAAGACTTTTGAAAAAAAATCAGGTTTTTCTCAAAAAGTTTCTGCAGTTTTAGAAATGCGGCCTGCTCGGCCAAAGATTGTAAATCCGGGTTATCGTGAACAAACTCACTTATTAGGTTTAGCATCAAGCACTCGTTTAACGGTTTTGACGATAATTGTAATCTGCTTTTCTTGCAGCACTAAGCTTTTTTAGATTATCCGCTATAGAGTCTTTATAAAGTCTCACTTTGTGCAGCGCTGAACTATACCAGATATCCAAATCAGCTAAATACTGTGCAGCCACCTCATCTGTTTTAGCAAGCATTGTAAGTTGTTTTAGCAGAGGCGTTAAACTGTTAAATTCATCTGAGAGCAGCTTCAGTTCAATATCCTGATTCTGTAACAGCTGCTCTACTTTACGTTTTTTAGCTGTAATAGTAGCTATAATTGTTTCAGCCGCCACTAAGCACCCACAACCATTTTTTGGTCACGTTGGGACTGCATACGGTAGCCAGCTTCACGATCTGCAACAGGTATTTGATCCCAAGCTGACTTAATAGTGACCATAAGTGAAATAACATCATCAATCTTTACCAAATCCAAATCACGGCTGGCGATAGTTAGATGATTCAACATAAAATCGTACAAATCAAATAAGTTCTGTGATATGTCACCACCTGAGCTCATATCCAAAGAACCTTTCAGGGCACTTATGATTGAAAGGGCTTTAGAGATAGCATGAGCTTTACCAGAAAAATCTTTACGTTCAATAGATCCTTTAGCTTTCGCCATATGTTCTAATGCACCTTGCATTAATAACTGTATCACGCGATGCGGATCGGCAACAGCTAAATCATCTTTTATACCAACAGCTTTATAAGCTTTAATACCGTAACTCATAAGAAAACTCCTTAACTAGATTTCTTTACATTAAAGCCTGGCAAGCTGGATAGCGCTGCATTGACGCTTGCTTGTTGTCTTTGCATTTGACCTAACAAAGTATCTAAAGCAGCATAACGCTTGCGAAGCGAATCTTCGAAACTAGTTAGATATCGGCTTGCAGCCTCAGAAGCTTTAGTATTTTCTTTTAATCTGGCTTGTAAATTATCTTGTCTATTCTGAATAATACCACCTGGTTTATTGTATTCAGATATCAGTGCATCTAACTTACTGACTACCCCATTCTCTCCACCGAACAATTTAGCTAGATCATCGTAATTATCTGTTAGTGCTCTATCGAAGCGCATCTTGCCAGTTTCAGAGCTAAATTCCGTACTTGTAGAAATTTCTAATTTACCCGCCTTATCAAGAGTAATACCAAGAGCAAATAAACCTTTAAGTTGTTCTGGAGCGTCGGCAATTTCAGAGCCCAAAATGCCTCGGATTTGATTTAATATGTTTCTCGGTAATGAATCTCCAGACAAAGCTCCACTATCAAGAGTAACAGTACCATCAGCACCTAAAATACGATTGCGTGTTAATGAAGCAGTCTTGTCTACCAGGTCGTTATAACTTTTAATAAAAGCTTGAAGGTTTTCTTCGACAGCTTTTTTATCTGTGGAGACTGCCAAACGCGCATTTTTCCCTAATGGTGTTTCATTTAGCACTGTTATTGAGATATCTTGTACAGCGTTTTCAAAAGTATTGGTGGCACTGGTTATTAAGATACCGTCTAATTCGATAATGGCATTTTGTGCCGCCGCTACCAAGTTAAGTCCCGGTGAAGTGGCAGTTGCAACCGTAGAAAGGTTATCCAATTCTGCATTATTATTGCGAATAACCAGGTCGTTACCTTGACCTGTGACATTAGACGTTAACACTAACTTAGTACCTGCGGTGCCGCCGGTATTCAGAATATTTGCATTAACACCAAAGTTTTGGGCAGATTCATTAATACTCAAACGTAACTGATTAAGGGTCATACCTGCTGTTACAGCAACGGTAAAACTTTTATCTCCAGCTTCAAATGTCAGTTCACCATCTGTTGAGGAAACGACTGCATCGGCACTGCTAAACAGATTATCAGACGACTCTATGCGGCTACCTTTGGCGAGTTGGTTAACCATGACATCAAAGGATGCAGCAGAAGCGGTATTTTTTGCCGTTGCCTGAATAAATGTTTTACCTTCTTCCGGTTGCGTAATACTTACGCTGCGGGCTTTTAAATTTTCACCACTTAGTTTTTTTGTTGCATCCAAAAAATTTGAAAGTGCAGAACGTAGCTGACCAACGCCCGACAAAGACGCATTCAGTGTGGTATTTGTCTTCTCAATCCGTGCCATTTTGGTCTGGCGCTCAACATTGACAAAGGTAGAAACCAGCTCATCCAGCGGCAGACCTGAAGCAGCACCTAAAAAATTAATGGACGACATGACTTACCTCACTCTGTAATAAGTTTATACTTGGCGGTCTATTAGAAACCCCAGAGATTGACCCATCTCTTCCTGTAGTTTTTTAATATCCTGCGCGACTTTTAACAATTCTTCGGATGGAATCTGCCGAATTATTTGATCATTAGTCTTATCCATCACTTTTATTATAGACCGGCCTGAGACTTCATCTATCATAAAACTTAATGACCGCTGCTCAAACACCGCTGCTTTATTGACAATCTGCAACGCCTCATCGACTTGCTCTGTACTAGGTTCTGCCTGCACTGGATTACTGCGTTGTTTTTTTAAATCAGCGCTTTCCGCGACTTTACTATTCTGAATATTGCTATCTAGGTTACCTTGCAGCTTAAAATCAGCTGTTGCCATACTACCTGTTAATACCGTATTACCGGGCATCGTATTCATAGTTTACCCCTTTTAAACAGTAAAGGCCGGGTAACAGTATCGCTATACCCGGCACTCACGCAGTATTTTAGCCTAAAAGCGACAGCGCTGCCTGTGGCCGTTGGTTAGCCTGAGCTAATACCGTTTGGCTAGTTTGCTGCAGGATTTGGGCGCGGGTTAACTCTGCCGTTTCTTTGGCAAAATCTGTGTCACGAATCCGCGCACGCGCGCCAGAAACGTTTTCAGAAACATTAGTTAAGTTACGAATGGTTGCCTGAAACCGGTTCTGAATGGCACCTAAATCAGCACGTTTAGAGTCCACACGCGCAATAGCACTATCAATACGTGCAATCGCAGTTCCTGCATTAGCTGAGGCATTTCCTGCAGATGTTCCAGAAACAGTTATAGCGTTAACGCTCAGGCCGTTAGCTCCCCAACCACCAGTTCTAGATAAACCTACTTTGATATATTCGTTAGTAGCGCCCTTTGCACCAACTAGAAAATTAAAGCTTGGTCCAGCGGCTGAACCATTTAATAATTTTTGATCACCAAAGGCGGTTGTTTGTGCAATACGACTAATCTCGACTTTTAAAGCAGATATTTCTTTTTGTAACGCTGCCCGGTCCGTCAACGAATTGATACCATTCTGAGACTGCACCGCTAAAGTCCGCATGCGCTGCAATGAAGTGGTAATTTCCTCCATCGCGCCTTCCGCTACCTGCGCCAGTGATATACCGTCATTTGCATTACGTGCGGCCTGATCCAAGCCATTAACCTGGCTGGTTAAGCGGTTTGAAATCTGCAAACCTGCAGCATCGTCTGATGCGCTGTTAATCCGGAAGCCAGATGATAAACGCTTAAATGCGACATCCAGAGCGCCGCCGGAATTCATTAACTGCCGCTGAGCATTTAATGAGGAGGTATTGGTATTGACAAATAAAGCCATGAGTCACTCCTTAGTTCTTAGCCATCTAATATAGGCCGCAAACTGTTGTTAAAAATACGGTTTTACCGTTTAGCTGGCCAAGCTGCAACTTGGCTTACCTTATATATCGGCAGCGCTGTTGAGAACTTTAGAAGAATTTTTTAATTATTTTTTGAAAATTTTAGAGAGGAAGTTGGTAGGTATTTAGAACAAAGGCTGCCAGTTGGCAGCCTTTTAAAAAGCGAGTCACTCCGCTGAAGCATTTCTGGCAAGAAGCAGAGGCACTGCAATACCTCTGTTGCTTCAGCTGGTATAATTAGCCTTGTAGTAAGCTTAATGCCCCTTGTGGCCGCTGGTTTGCCTGAGCCAAAACAGTCTGACTGGTTTGCTGTAAAATTTGCGCCCTGGTTAGCTCTGCGGTTTCCTTAGCAAAGTCAGTATCGCGAATCCGGGCACGGGCACCAGCTACGTTTTCAGAAACATTGGTCAGGTTGCGAATCGTTGCCTGAAACCGGTTCTGCACTGCACCTAAATCAGCTCGTTTGCCGTCAACGAATCCAATGGCACTATCAATACGGGCAATTGCATCTCCTGCAGCAGCAGAGGCAGTTCCAATATTTGTGCCGGAAACAGTTATAGCGCCAATGCTTAGGCCGTTAGCGCCCCAACCATTAGTTCTTGATAAGCCTACACTTATATATTCGTTACCCGTGCCTTTCGCGCCTACCAGGAAATTAAAGCCTTTATCAGTTCCGCCATTTAGTAACAGCTGATCACCAAACCGTGTTGTTGCTGCAATACGACTGATTTCAACTTTTAGAGCTTGAATTTCTTTCTGGATTGCGCCGCGATCCGAAATAGAGTTGATACCATTTTGCGATTGAACAGCTAAGGTTCTCATACGCTGTAAGTTGGTGGTAATCTCATCCATCGCCCCCTCGGCAACCTGCGCCAGAGAGATACCATCATTGGCGTTACGAGCTGCTTGATCCAGGCCATTGATCTGACTGGTTAACCGGTTTGAAATCTGTAAGCCGGCTGCGTCATCAGCTGCACTGTTAATACGGAAACCTGATGATAAACGCTTAAATGCAGTATCTAAAGCGTTACCAGAAGTGATCATCTGACGTTGTGCGTTCAGTGATGAAGTATTGGTGTTTACGAATAAAGCCATGATGTTTTCCTCGCTTTTTAACCTGTTGAGGCAATTTAGACTGCGTATTGCCTGTATCTTGCCGTGTTAATTATTTATCGGCGCTGGGCGGGGAAACTTTAGAATTTTTTTCGCTGGATTTTTAAGCTTAATATTCAGAAAGTTAAAAGCAGGCTTTGCGCCTGCTCTTACTTATTAGCGGATATAGTCGAATAAGGTCGTAGCATTAACTTTCTGAAAGGTTTGCGATGCTGCCTGCAACGCCACTTCCTGGCGCTTAATTTCGGTTAACGCAGCAGCTAAGTCGACTTCTGAAATATCCGCTTTATATTGCTGGTTAGTAATTAATAAATCGGCATTAGTGTTAAATACACTATCAACCACATTTAACCGCCCACCCAGATTAGCTAAAGAGCCATCCACATTGTTCGCAGTGGCGGTTACTTGCTGCAAGGTGTCAGCCAGTGCCTTAGCTAAATCGTCAGCGGTGGCGAGTGGGTCATTCAGGATGTCGATATAACGCTGTAATGTATTCAATACGTTAGTCTGAGTCGGTGCAGGTAACTCAAAATCAACTTGTGTTGGTAAGGTAGTGGCTGGATCGAGGTTAAACGCCAAGCCATTAAAATTAATTTGCTGACCGGCAATATAGCTCCCGCTAAAAGGCGGCGTTAAAGCTGAACCGTTTTGCAACAGTTGATAGGTACCCGCGGCATCAATTTGCAAGCTGTATTGATTATTCAGTGGGTTAAGGTTGTCAAAGTTTGCACGGTAAAAATTATCAAAAGCGGTCTGATTACTCACTTCCAGACTGGAACCGGCTGGTGCGGCTGATAACTGCGGCTGAAAACGCACAAACACGCTATCAAAAATGGCCTTGCCACTATCATTACCTGGCAAGCTAATAGACTGTGAAATTTGCAGCGCGCGACTTCCGTCATCACCTTTAAATACAAAAACACCGCTATTAGGGTCGCGCTCATAAGCCGGTGATTTATCCTGGTAACCGGCAAATATATAACTGCCATCAGCTGCCCGGGTGTTCATTAAATCGAATAATTCGGTTTGGATATTCTGCAACTCAAAAGCCACTGCGCGACGTTGCTCCAGAGAGTAAGTACCATTGCCGGACGCGATTGCTAAGGTTGAGATACGGTCATAAGATGTCCGCATACTGGTCAATACCGTTTCTTGTAACGCCAGATTATTCTTCAGCAGCGCGCTATTAGTTTGGTATTGCTCGATTTGAGTCTTGCTCTGGTCCAGACTCAGCACCTTAGCAGCACCAGCCGGGTCGTCTGCTGGTGACAGGATACGGGTTTGTTTACTTAGCTGTGATTCGGCTTTCGTCATCCGCTGTTGGGCGTTAAGAATACCATTCAGGCTTTGATTAAATTGCATATTAAAGGTTAAGCGCATGATATTACCTCACTGCCTGTAACAGGGTATCGAACACAGTTTGCGATGTTGCCAGAATTTTGGCGGCAGCAGCATAGCTTTGCTGGAAGCGCACTAAATCTGCCGCTTCTTCGTCTAAATTAACACCAGACAGTGATTCGTACCACAAGGTTGTTTGCTCTAAAATTGCAGTATTAGCTTCATCTGCTGTGCGCGCTTGCCGGGTCCGTTCCCCAATATTACCTACCATAGTAGCGTAACTTTGGTTCAGACTATATTGATTAACTCCCGCCCCAAAAGGTTCTGGATTACGTCTGACCAAAGACGCATTTTGCAATGCGGAAAGCTCCAGACCATTACGGTTATCATTAAAACCATTTTCATTAAAGGCAATGGTAAAGGTATCACCAGGGCGTGGCACACCAGTAAGATTAAAATCGAAGCCAAGAGTCTCTTTTAAGGATGGGGAACCAACGCTATTTGCCAGCACGTTATTAAAGTTGTTGCTGGTAAAACGCGCTTCACCTAAAACCGCACCAGTATTATCAGTAATGCTAAACACAAACCTATCGTTGTCGGCACTGTCCTGCCCCTGATAAGTGACCGTATAGGGGCCATTTACTAACGACGAGCTGGTAAATGCCGGGGTGTCAGTCGCAAAAATTTTCACACCATCGATCCGACCATTCCCCAGATTAGCAGATGCAAATTCGCCACGCAGCGGTCCGGCAAGCGCAACATCCTCAGCGCGATTGGTCGCCATTTGCATCGACCGCGCGGCGGCGCCTAGCGGTTTTAACACGAATTTGTCATCGACCGCCACATTACCTACCTGCAATTTCAAACCGAAGAGATCAAAGTCTGACGGTGGAACTGGCGCATCAGAAGCGTCAAAATCTGCCGGAAATCCCGTAGGGCTGTTCAAGGTCCGACTATTAGCTGTCGGGCGCCCGAATTCATCCAACGCCGTGATGGTGATATTGTTGGCATCAATCACTTCTACCAAAAAATCATTAGGTGGTAGCTGATTAGATCTACCAGGTTCAATTTCAACATTAATACCACCGCTACCGGTGTTAGCAGCAAAAGCCAACCCTTGCGAAACCGGCAACCGGAATAAATCCTGACCAAGGGTGCCATTGAGTGTTAACCCCAGTTTATTTTGCGTATTCATGCTATCAGCGAGCGCAAGGGATAGCTGCCCTAATTGGCGCTGTGTCGGGTTAACGACCTGTAAGCGATAATCGGTAAGGGCACCGATTTTGCCGCCGACGCCCTGCGCATCAAGCTCTAATTTAACTTTATCATTGGATTGTAAAGTTAACTCAATGATTCGGTCGTTGGGATCTGGCTCACCACGCATTGACAATAAATTAAATTCACCACGCTCTACTACCAGCGCCTGACCACTGGCCATAAACACCAGCTTTTCGCCACTATTGGAGTTTACGGTTTGAATATCGACGTATTCTGCCAGCTTTAAAATTGCGTTATCGCGCCGATCCAGCAAATCAAGCGGAATCGGGCGGCTATTACTGCTGCCATAAGAGACAATATCATTGTTGTAAGTCGCGATTTGGCCGATTAAGTCATTAACCTCATTAACACTGGAATCTAATTGTTGATTTAGAAACTGCTCTTGATCCGCAATCAGGGTCGACATACTTTTAAACTGATCCAACAGCGACTGACTAGTACCGATGACCAATTGCCGGTTTGACAACTGCGTCGGGTCATTATTTGCGGTTTGAATTTGTTGGAACAGATTATTCATGCCGGTCGCAATACTATTGGCAGCATTTGAAAATAAAGCATCTAGCCGGTTGGCTTCAGCCAGATATTGCGAGCTATAAGCAGCATTAGTGGTATCACGCCGTAATTGTTTTTGGGTAAACTCATTTACCAAACGTTCGGTAGTGCCCTGCCCAACCCCTAAACCGAATTGCTCAGAAACAAAGGTCGTGCGCTGGCGCACATAACCAGGTGTATTAATATTGGCAATGTTGTTACCTGTGGTATTGAGTAACCGGCTATTCGCCAACACTGCTGTTTTACCAATACTTAATAAACTATCTGCCATTAATTGCTCCGCCCACCACTGGGTATTGGCTACTCATCGGCTGCTGCCGCAAAATCTTGAGTACTTTCTAACTCGGCCCGAACCTGCTCAAAGGCAGTACTACGGTAAACCGACATGATTTTTTGTGCATAATTAGGATCTGTCGCATAACCGGCAGCTTGCAGTTCACTGAAATACGCCGCCGGTTCGGCTGCCGCAGCTACGGCCTGCTGGTAACGCAGACTGTTGGCAATAAATTCAGTATAGTCTCTTAAGCTATCTTCCGGCGAGGTATAGGCGCGGAATTTTGCCTGCTCTTTGCGCGCCACGCCCTGGCGGTATTCCAGAGTATCGACCACCGCCGTATCGCCCTGCCAGTTGCGGCTGGCTTTAATACCGAACAAATTAAAACTGTTGTCGCCATTGGCAGTTTTAATCATCCGTTTACCCCAACCCGTCTCCAGTGCAGCCTGAGCAATCAGTGCCAACGGATCTAAACCCAGGGCTCCTGCTGCTTTGCGGGCAGCAGGTAATAAACTTTTAATAAAGGCAACTGGCGAGTCAACCTGCCATGGTGCAGGGCTTGTTTGCGTTGTGGCTAAATCCGGTGTCGCCGTTTGTTGCACGGCGCTCTGGGCCGCTTTTTCCCGTTGCTGTTGTAACTTTTCCAGCAGCGGTGTCAACAACGAGGCGTCACGCCGACCAGGTTGGATCACCCCTGTCTGCACCAGCTGCTGGGCAGATTGGGCCTGTAATAGTGCCATTTCCGGCTGTTCGTTAAACTGTTGTGCTTGTGGCATGGCAAGCTCGCGATTTTGCTCGCCCGGTAGCAGTAACGCTGCCGCTTGCTGACGATTTTTAGCCGCGGCAGTCGGATCCAGTTGCTGGACTAAAATATCTGCCAGCCCCAAGCTACCTTTTTGGGCTAAATCGGTTGCCATCTGATTATCATGCATATCCCGATAAAATTCGGTGGTCTGGCTATTCATTAAACCTTCGGCTTCAAAGGCTTTGTTTGCCTGGCGCATGCTTTTCAGCAGCATATTAAAGAAAATGGCTTCAAACTGCTCCGCCGCCTGACGTAAGGCGCCTTGCTCATCCTTTTTTGACGCTGAGCGGATCTGCTGCAAACTTTGCAGATCATGGTAGGAATGCTGCAGTTTGGCGCCGTTCATCTTAGATCACCACCAGCTCACCATGGATAGCACCCGCTTCTTTTAATGCTTCCAGGATGGCCATTAGATCGCCGGGGGCGGCACCGACTGCATTTACAGTACGCACTAAATCATCCAGGGTGACACCGGGATCAAACTTAAACATCCGCGAGTTTTCCGGGCTAACGTTGATAATACTGTCTTGCACAATAGCGGTATCACCGCCCGCCAGAGGGTTGGGTTGCGAGACCTGTGGATTTTCCTCAATGGTCACAGTTAAACCACCGTGCGTTACTGCGGCGGGGAATAACCGCACGTCTTTGCCAATGACAATGGTACCGGTACGGGAGTTAATAATAATTTTCGCTGACTGATCAGCAGGTTGGAACGTCAGATTCTCCAGTGTTGATAAATAAGACACGCGCTGACTGATATCGCGTGGTGCCCGCACCTGCACAGAAGAGGCGTCCAGCGAGAAGGCTGTTTCCGGTCCCATAAAGCCATTAATGGTTTCCGCCAGCCGTTTGGCCGTAGTAAAATCCGGCCGCTTTAGATTAAAGGTAATAAAATCCCCTTTGGCAAAAGGTGACTCAACTTCACGCTCTACCACAGCGCCATTGGGGATACGGCCTACTGTCGGCGTATTGACCAGGATCCGTGAACCGTCTAACCCTTCAGCACCCAAGCCACTAACAATTAAACTGCCCTGCGCGACTGCATACACATTACCGTCTAAACCGGTTAAGAAGGTTTGCAGTAAAGTTCCGCCGCGTAAGCTCTTCGCACTGCCGACTGAAGACACCGTAATATCAATAGTCTGGCCTGGCTTGGCAAAGGCCGGTAGCTCAGCGTGAATGGCTACTGCTGCTACATTTTTTATCTGGGTGCGGGTGCCGGCAGGTAAATTAATACCAAAGTTGGCCAGCATGGTACGAAAGCTTTGTTCTGTAAAAGGGCTTTGCTCGCCGGTACCTGGTAACCCGACCACTAGACCATAGCCGACCAGCTGGTTCGAACGAACCCCTTCGATATCGGCGACATCTTTAATCCGCGCAGCATCGGCGGTGACACTGATTAGCGCCAGCAACAGACCGATAAGCAAGAATCTACTACGCATTATGTGCTCCTAGAATGGCCACAAGGGGCCATTAAAAAACCGTGCTAACCAGCCAGGTGATTGACCATGATGGTGGGCACCGGTACCACTGTACTCAATTCGCGCATTGGCAATCTTGGTTGACTCGACAGTGTTATTCACATCGACATCTTGTGGCCGGATCACCCCGGTTAAACGGATATATTCTTTCCCGGTGTTCAGCGTTAACCATTTTTCACCGCGGATCACCAGATTACCGTTCGATAATACCTGCAATACATTGACCGAAATGTCACCGACCAGGCTGTTGCTCTGATCTGCCTTAGCATCGCCCTTAAAATCCTGGGTACTACCCGCGCCAAACTGCAATACATTGCCACCAATAGACGCATTGCGTCCGGCGATATTCAATGGCTCAAAGGCCACATTGCTATCTTTCTGCGTTTCAGTTTTCGCTTTTTTTGACGCCTGAGTTTTTTCACGCAGTACCACGGTAATAATGTCACCTTCATGGCGCGCTTTATTATCGGAATACAAGCTGTTTGAATGCGTTTGAGTAAACAACGAACCCGTCTTCAGCACCGGCCGTGGTGCTGGCTCGGGCGGTAAAGGCGCAAAATACGGGTCGTCGGGCATCGCCTCACGGGTCGAGGCGCAAGCTGTGAGTAAACTAAACAGCAAGACTAACGATAACGTACGCATCAATGCCTCCTTAAAGCTGCTGAATGACATAACCCAGCATCTGATCGACGGTAGAGATCACTTTGGAGTTCATCTCATACACCCGCTGACTTTCAATCAGACTAACCAACTCTTCCGTGACATTAACGTTAGAGGTTTCCAGCGCCCCCTGCACAATAATGCCCAGCCCCTCCAGGCCCGGAATACCTTGTACTGGATCGCCACTAGCCGGCGTTTCTTTAAACAGGTTCTGGCCTATCGGTTCAAGGCCAGCCGGGTTAATAAAGTTGGTTACCGTCAACTGGCCCAGTACCGCATTTTCGACCTGCCCGGCTAAGCGCACAGACACTTCACCATCTTGCGAAACCATGATGGAAGTCGCGTCCGGCGGAATCACAATATTCGGTTGCACCTGATAGCCGGCTCCGGAGGTGACCATATTGCCATCACCGTCTACCGTAAATTGACCATTACGGGTGTAAGAAATGGTGCCATCCGGCATTAATACCTCATAAAAACCATGGCCCTGAATCATCAGGTCCAAACTGTTTTCGGTGGTAATCATATTGCCCTGGGTAAAGCTTTTTTGTGTCGCGACCACCTTGGTACCGGCACCAATCATTAATCCGTTAGGCAGTTCCGAGTTTTGTGAAGAACGGCCACCTGGCTGATTAATATTTTGATAAAGCAAATCCTCGAAAATCGCCCGGCTTTTCTTAAAGCCGACGGTGCTGGCGTTAGCCAGGTTATTCGAGATCACCGAAATATCACGCTGTTTGGCGTCTAAACCTGTTTTGCTAATCCATAAAGCCGGATGCATTTGAACCTCCCGGGCCTGAGCCCTTTGAACCGAATGATTAAGGCGGTTACCTCAATCGCTAAAACCTGATTTAACCGATAATCCGTAGCAGTTGGTTTTGTTGCTGATCCATTTGCTCAGCCTGCTTCATCATTTTCACCTGCAACTCAAACTGTCTTTGTAAGCTAATCATGCTGGTCATCTCACCAATGGCATTGACGTTACTGCCTTCATAGGCACCATGCAGCAAGCTGACTTCGGCACTGACTTCAGCTAGCTGGCCATCTTTACGCCGGAATAAACCATCATTACCTTTTTCAATTTCCGCATAAGGTGGCTTAACTAATTTAATTCGCCCTACCTGTTCCATTACGTTAGCCGGAGCGCCCTGCACTCTTGCGCTCACCGTACCGTCCTGACCAATCTCCATTTTGGCAAGCGGTACCGGCAACTGGATCGGACCGTCATCGCCGAGCACTGGCAAACCGCTGGCGGTTAACAGCATGCCGGTTGGGCTTAATTGCATATTGCCGGCGCGGGTATAGGCTTCATTACCATCTTTATCCTGAACTGCAAACCAACCGTCGCCCTGAATCGCCATATCCAGCTCACGCTCAGTAATAATCAGCGCACCGCTGTCAAAGTTTTGACCAGGTCGTTCGGTCATCGAAAACACCCGGGTTGGTAAACCTGCGCCAAAAGCCTGCATCGCGCGAGCCTGCTCAAAATCGGCTTTAAAGCCTACTGTACCGGTATTTGCCAGGTTGTTAGCTCTGACACTGATACCATGCATATTTTCTTTGGCACCGCTCATGGCGATATAAAGCAAACGATCCATCAGCAACCTCGTGTAAAGGAATTGACTCTTGGCAAGATACTAAGCAAGGAAAGTGCCAAACTGATTAAGCTTGCGGCGAAGAACACAACAGTGGTCTTAGCAATGAACAGCGGTTAAGAAATTAGTAGGTAAAAAAACAGCAACCATAAAACTCAAAAGCCACGCAACAGCTGCGTGGCTTTTGTACCGGTCAAATCGAGATTACCGGATCTGCAGAATCGTCTGCTGCAGCGAACTGTTGACTTCCAACGCTCTGGAGTTGGCCTGGAAGTTACGCTGGGCATTAATTAAATCCACCAGTTCAGTGGTTAGGTTAACGTTAGATTGTTCCAGTGCAGAGCTTTGGATACTGCCAAAAGTTCCTGTGTTAGGCTCACCGGCCAACGGTTCACCAGATGCAAGACTCGCTTTCCATGACGTATTACCAACCTGGTTTAAACCTTGTGGATTAGCAAAACGTACCATCGAGACTTGTGCTAAATATTGCTGATCACCATTTGAGTAGGTAGCCATCAGCCTGCCGCCGGTATCGATATCTAAGCCGGTTAAACGTCCAACAGTGGTACCGTTTTGGCTTAAAGTACCCACCTCAAAATTTGATGAGTATTGTGTTGGATTTCTTGTACCTGACTCATCCTGATAACGAACAGTTACATCTTGTGGAAATGTAGCACCATTTTGCAACAGACCATTTAATTCAGTCTGTGACAAGATACCATCTGTAAAGGGATTAGGTGAACCTACCGGAATCCCAGAAGGAGTAAACTGCAACGTGGAAATTGGTGCATTACTATTGAGAACATCCCCATCGAATGCACTATATACAGACCAGGTATTGTCTGTTAACGGAGCTTCCCGCACAAAATACAAACTAATAATATGAGCTTGGCCTAAACTATCGTATACGGTTGTTGAAGTCGTACTATTATAAGAAGAGCGATCTCCCACACTGAAAGCAGTAGTTGGAGTCGTTGCCCGGGAGTCCAGATTCATAGAAAGAAAAATTGAGCGCGTTGCACTTGGAGCTCCAGCTGTAGTCGGAATTTGAATTGGGTTAGTCGTACTCAAACTGACTGAGGTTGTTGAGCCAGTAGATCTATCTACCGGATAACCCTGGAGAAAATCACCATTATTGTTCACTAAAAAGTTATTTTTATCCAGCTTAAAAGCTCCCGCACGAGTATAGCCATAATCGCGGGAGCCAATTTCAGAGGCTGTAACAAAAAAACCGTCACCGGTAATCGCTAAATCAAGAGCGTTATTAGTAAATTGCAGTGAGCCCTGCTGGAACTGCTGGGCAATTGAGGCTGTCCGCACACCATCGCCAACTTTGGTTTTAGCTGATTGAAAAACTGATGACGCGTAAACATCAGCAAACTCGGCACGCGACTCTTTAAAGCCGGTGGTATTCACGTTCGCAATGTTATTTGCTGTGGTATCTAAATCTTTCTGCGCAGCAGCAATGCCGCTTAATGCAATTTGAAAACTCATATGTCACCTCACCTTAAGCGGTTGTTTAACTGTAAGAAACTTCTAACACATCGGCTAGCTTGACCGATCCTAAGCCAATCAGGTTTAGCATAATGCCATTGCCATTGTTGCCCATGCTGACACTGGAAACCGGGGTGTAGACCTGCACGGGTACGGTTTCGGTTTTACCGTTGGCACTAACTTCCACCTTGATATTGTAAAGTCCGGGTGGCATGGCTTCACCATCACCATCGGTACCATCCCAGACAAATTCATTCTTACCCAGTTGTGGATTGTCCACGTTAAAGGTATTTACCAATTCGCCATTGGGTTTGGTAATAATCACTTTCATATTGTCTGCCACAGTATCGACGTTTATCTGCCCCCGTGATAACGAATCACCGGTAAAAACCAACTGATCTGACTGCGTCAACACACTGCGGCCAACCAGTGACGACGCCTGCAGCGCCTGATTCGAACTCATACTCTGCGCCAGACTGGTAAAGTTTTCATTTAACTTTGAAATACCATCGGCCATGGTGAAGTTAGTCATCTGCGCAATCATCTGATCATTCTCAACCGGCTTGGTTGGATCCTGAAATGCCAACTGCTGGGTTAACAAGGCAAAAAAATCAGATTGGGTTAAGGCACCATTATTCTTGTCTGGCACCTTGTTTTTGTTATCCCAGTACATCCCGTCCAGGGCAGAGTTGTTATTAACGGTCGTCATCAGTTAGTCCTTAAGAGCTCTGCCCTAAGCGTAGAGTGCGCATTAACATTTGCTTGGCAGCATCGGCAGTTTGCACATTAGTTTCATAAGAGCGTGATGCCGAGATCATGTTGGCCATCTCTTCCATAATGTTGACGTTAGGCTTGTAGACATAGCCGTTTTCATCTGCCAGCGGATGATTAGGTGCATACTCCACCACCGGTGGCGCCTCTGACTCGACAATACCCAGCACTTTTACGCCGCTACCGGCATCTTGTTGCCGCCTCGCTTCGGACAGCTCTGCCGCAAATACTGGATGCCGGCCTTTATAAACCTGATCAATACTACTACTGACGCTATTAGCATTCGCGATATTACTGGCGGTGGTATTCATGCGTACCGACTGCGCAGTCATGCCTGAGCCGGCAATATCAAACACTTTAAATAAGCTCATAATTATTGTCCTGTACCTGTGATAGCTTTTTTCAGGCCACTGATTCGGCTATTCAGAAACTGCAAACTGGTTTGATACTCAATGGCATTTTGCATCATGGCATTACGCTCGCGATGCATATCGACGCTGTTGCCGTCGCCAGTATCGGGTTGATCCGGGTTACGAAACTTCACTTCCTGCCGGACTTCAGTAGAAATATGAAAATGCCCTTCATGGGTTCGGCTTACCGGCCGCGCCTGACGGGACTGCGCATTATTCAGTGCTTGTTGAAAATCGAGCTCTTTGGCTTTGTAGCCGGGGGTATCGGCATTGGCGATATTCTCAGACAGAACCTGGGCACGGCGATCACGGATCAGCAGTGCTTGCTGGTGCATGCCAAATGCTTTGTCAAAACTGATAGCCATTTTTTTGCCACCTTAAGTTGAACACTCAACCAGGTAATGCAAAGAGCAGGCCAAAAATTAGTGAAGTGTTATCAGGCTAGGTTTTCTTGCGGTAGATAATGCCGGGATTACAGCGCAGCATCTCAAAGTCTTCATTCAGACTAGACAGTGACTCGGAAGCGCCCAGAATTAAATAGCCCCGGCTGTTTAAAGCCTGCGCAAACTGGCGGATGATCTTGGTTTTTACTTCGGGAGAGAAATAAATCAACACGTTACGGCAAAAGATAATATCGAACTTTCCTAACAAGGTATAAGAGTCGAGTAGGTTTAGGTGGCGAAAACTGACGTTTTTACGAACCTGCTCTTTTACCCGCATCATCCCCTTGCCGCTATCTTCAAAAAAACGACTACGCCGCTCTGGCGACAAGCCCCGGGCTAAGGCTAAACCGTCATACTCGGCTCGCTGGCAATGTTCCAGCATAGTATTGGAAATATCGGTACCAAGAATACTGACGCCACCAGCAAAGGCGCTTGGCCGACCTTGTTGGTACTCCAAGGCAGTCATGGAGATAGAATAAGGCTCTTGCCCTGACGAACTGGCAGCTGACCAAATTTTGACGCTGCGGCAAGTTTTTTCCAGCTCCGGAAAAATTTGGCTCTTTAACAGCTCGTAGGGATAAGTATCCCGAAACCAGAGTGTTTCGTTAGTAGTCATGGCGTCAATAACGGCTGAGCGTAATTGCCGCTCAAACGGATTCATGGTTTTGGTGAGCAACTCAGACAAGGTAGCAATACTAAAACGCTGCATTAAGGGCCCAAGCCGGCTCTTTACCAGATACTGTTTGTTCTCACCCAGCACAATACCGCACTGCTGCTCCAAAAAATCACGGAACTGGCGGTATTCACTTTCTTGTAATTGCTTATCTGTCACCGAAGGTCCTCAGTGCTTAATCAGTGTGTAACCACTTTTGTACTGACTGTGCCAGCTCATCAGGATTAAATTTGGCAATAAAATCCTCAGCACCAACTTTTTGTACCATCTGCTGATTAAAGACCCCGCTTAATGAAGTATGCAGAATCACGTGTAATTTGCGCAGTTTCGGATCGGCTTTGACTTCTGCTGTCAGAGTGTAGCCATCCATCTCTGGCATTTCGATATCGGAAATCAATAACCCTACTTTTTCCGTGATCGAGGTCTGACAGTCTTTCGCTAGCTGTTGTAAATAGGTTAAGGCTTCCCGGCCATTATTTACCAAATGCATTTGCACGCCCAGCGGTTCCAGCGCCCGTTTTACCTGATTGCGCGCTACGGCAGAGTCATCGGCAATCAGAATTAAGCGGTTACCCAAATCTGTTGTAATACTCTTGGTTAGGGCTTCATCCCGGATCATCGTTGGCGAAGGAGAAATCTCTTCCAGAATTTTCTCCACATCCAGGATCTCGACCAATTCTTTGTCAATTTCCGTTACCGCCGTCAGATAACTTTGTTTGCCGCTGGTGCCTTTGGGTGGCGGCATAATCGCCTCCCAATTAATATTGACAATCCGTTCAACCCCACTTACCAGGAAGCCCTGCACTGAGCGGTTATACTCAGAGATAATAATAAAGGCCGTCGACAAATCGGCAATCGGCTTGCCGCCAGTGGCAAGGCTTAAATCGATAACAGAAATGGTTTGACCACGGATATGGGCAATACCGCGTACAAATTTATTCCGCTTCGGCATCGCAGTTAATTGCGGGCACTGCAGCACCTCTCGCACCTTAAACACATTGATGCCATACCGTTGCCGACCATTGAGTTTAAACAACAGTAGCTCAAGGCGGTTTTGCCCAACCAGCTGCGTGCGTTGGTTAACGGAATCTAGGATACTAGACATCAATGGCTCCTTTATCTGCTAATGGGCGCGGTACTTGCATAATTGGCTAGCAGTGACAGAAAAATGACTAAGCCGTACTTGGCGGTCATGTTATAACCCTTTATCTGTAAAGCATAGCCAAACTATATGAAAAAGTACGAAAATTTTATCTGCCAAGCCCTCTTTACAGCATCATTGCTGTGGCTTTGTCTGCTTAAAGTACACGCCGACGATAACCAGAGCTATACGCCAGCGCAATTAACCGAATTAGCCGAGGTCTGGGTCAATCAGCAATTTGCGACCGCTGACACCGATACGGAAGTGCAACTAACGGCGCTGGATAACCGGATTGGTAACAAAAGCTGTGCGCATGCGCCTGAGTTCAGTCTGCCGGCAAACTATAATCCCCGGCAAACCACGGTGCAGGTGAGTTGCAATGCGCCGTTAGTTTGGCAGCTATTTATTCCGGCACGCCTGACCGAATGGCTGGAGCTGGTGGTCAGCAGGCAAAATATCGCTCCAGGAACCGCTCTTACTGCCGATATGCTGGAAATACAACGTCGTGAGCGGCGATTAGTGCGAGGCGCTATTGTGCAAGAGCCTGCGCTTATCGTTGGCAGCCGTAACAAACGCAGTTTAAGTGTCGGGCAGATAATTAGTTTACAAGACTTATGTCTTGTTTGCCGTGGCGATATTGTTACAATACAAATTAGCCAAGGTGGTTTAGCAGTCAGTACCACAGGCGTTGCGCAGCAAGACGGCAGTTTGGGTGACACCGTTCAGGTTAAAAACCAGCAGTCTGGCCGCAACATCAGTTCCGAGGTCGTTGGCGTAAATCAAGTCCGGATAAAATTTTAGAAAAAAAGCTAAAGTTTTATTAAGTGCAGCCGTTAACCTGAGCATAAGGACTGTGTTTAAGGTGATGAGGTTCTATTATGGCAATTAATATCAATAACTTGCAGAATACTCCGCAAGTAAAGGCAGACAAAACTGACCAACTGGTACAGCGCCAGCAAACTACTGTGCAGCAAAATGCGTCCAGTCAGGCAACGCAAAAGCAGGATTCAGTATCAATTACCCCGCAAGCGCAGCAGTTTTCTAAATTACAGGAAAAGGCAGCCAATAGCAGTGGTATCGACCAAGAGCGTGTCGACAAAATTAAGCAAGCTATTGCGGAAGGTAAATACAAGATTAATGTTGAGATGCTGGCCAAACGCATCATGCAATTTGAAGGCGATTTATTCGACCGCAAATGAGTCAACAGCCAGATACCATTATCACCTTGTTAAATCAGCAACAAGCGCAATTGGATGCGCTTTTGCTGTTATTATCGAATGAGTTAACTGCCCTAACCCAACGTGATGCCGCGCAACTCGACTTACTGGTAGAGCAAAAAAGTGACTTGCTGCAAAAAATTGCCACCCTTGATCAAACGCTGGCACAATTCCCTGAGTTAGCGAGCTTCAGAAGCCAAGACTGGTTTATTGAACAAGTGACACAAATGGACAAGACACTGGCTGCCTGTAAACAGCAAACCCAGGTTAATCAGCAAGTCGTCGAGCAAAGCCAGCTAACGTTGCAGCGGCTTAAGAATGAGTTATTAGGGGCGCAGGGTAAATCAGGCTTAACTTATACCAGCAAGGGCCAACCAGCGGTCGATAACAAAGGCCCCGGCATTAAAGCCTGAGCCGGTCAATTAGCATTAGTCTTCAGAATTTCACCATAGATACCGCACACTACGAATACTTTGTTTTGGCTGAGTATGTTGTAATGTTGCGTAAACCTCGGCGAAATTCAGCTCCAGTTCCGTGATGTAGGTATCATCCACTGCATAGGTTTTCACAACCCGGGCACCACGGATCACGCCTTGTACTGAAGCTTCCAGCACATCGCTTTGTGCCACCATCGCACTAACTGTATTCTGGCTGTCAATTCTTTGACCATATACCCGCTCAGCTAACTCTCGGTAGGCTTCTAATTTAGACGCGCGCATCGCTAATAACATCCGCTGTGTCGCATCATTGCCTTGCTGTGCGGAAATGGGTGCAGCACCTAAGGCTGTGATTACCGGAAAGCTCAGCGGAACCTCCTGCTGATACTCAATATGCCGATCAGCCAGTTGACTACAGCCCGCTAACAGGGCGCTACAGATAAAAGCCAAGCCTGCATTTTTCATTTTGCTCACTCTTGTCAGTCGAAATCGCTATTTAACACGCTGCTGGCTAAGCTTGAAAACCAGCAGCGCAGCCAGCCAGTTAATGTTGTTGTCTTTCAGTAAAGCAAAATAAATGCCATAACCTTCGTTATGACGGCATAAAGTTTGCTATATCCACTTAAGTTCGGTATCACCGTCAAGGTTATAACAGCTGCTGTCGGGTTCCTAAAAGGTTTGAATATGAGAAATACACTTCGCGCGCTGCGCCCTGTTGGCTTTTTGTTGTTTAGTTTATCTCTTTACAGCGCCAGCGCGGCTGCCAACTGGTACGAGGCTACCGGCCAGGCACCTATTGAGCGTGGTGATATAAATGCAGCCCGACAGGCCGCAATTGCAGATGCCATACAGCGTGCCAGCTTATTTGCCGGCGCCAAAGTACAAAGCGAGCAACAAGTTATTCAGGGTATCTTGCAACATCATCAGGTAACCCTAAGTAGCGCTGCAGAATTAAAGCAGGTGCAATTATTGTCGGAAACCCACAGCCAGAATCAGGTCAGTATTACCCTTAGAGCACATATTATTGCTGAAGCGAGCCGCTGCAGCTTGCAACACCGCGCACCACTGCAACTCCCGACCATTCAGTTAGCGGCACGGCAGGATGCGATCCATGGGCAATTATTTCAACTGGGTGAACATAGCACCCGCCAACTCGCCCGACATTTGCGTGACTTTGCACCTGCAGCCAGGCTTGAGGTAACAGAGCAATTGATGCTACCGGAACAACTTAACGCGGAAGTCGCCGATGCCTTGTTTGCGGACGGACAGCAATTTATCTTACTTGCCAGCATCAATGATCTATCTCTGGGCCGTAAACTCAGTAAATTCTGGCAAAGCGACAGCTACGAGCGTTTTTTTGCTCTGGAGCTGTGGTTATACGATACCTATCAGCGCGAAATCAGCTTTCAACAAGAATATCGCACCGGCAGTCAATGGCCGCAGCAACAAGCAACTCCGGCTAGCCATAGTATGGCATTCTGGCAAATGCCTTATGGTCAGAAAATCGATCAGGTACTGCGTGCTGCCGCTCTTGATATTCAGCAACAACTGCAATGTCAGCCGCTGTTAACGCAAATTCGTCAGGTTCGCCAACAACAAATTGAAATTGGTCTGGGTAGCAGTCACGGTTTAAAAGTAGGCGACCAGGTGCAATTGATACAAGTACAACGCGACCCGCAAGATAGCCGCATTCGCCGCCTGATCCACAGTCCGGTTAAGCTAACGCTCACTGAGGTAACGCCTGACAGCGCCTGGGCCGCCTCGACTGCGCAGCAATTACTGAATCATATCCAACCGGGAGATATCGTGAGTCTGGCAGGGCAATAGCCCCGCCAGTAGTTCACATAAGGTTTTAACTCTGTTAGACTTTCGGCCGCCTTGCCCCATAGTTAAATGGATATAACGGCCCCCTCCTAAGGGGCAATTACAGGTTCGATTCCTGTTGGGGCAGCCAACAGTTAGTTCTAAGACCTCCGCTAAAGCTCGCCAACGTTCACAAAACCCGCTAATATCAAGGCTTAGGCGCTGGATCCAAGTTCGGTTTAGTTCAGCATGGTTCGGGGTAAATCGGGAGTTTTGATAACACAGGTGATAACACAGCCGATCTGTGTTACCAAGCCGTGTTATCATTTTGTGCAAAATGGCAATAAAAACAACACCTTTAAGTGATACAGAAGTACGCACTGCTAAGCCTAAAGAAAAGCAGTATTCGCTGTATGATGGCGACGGTTTAGAGCTGCGAATTTCACCTGCTGGCAGCAAACGCTGGATGCTGCGCTACAAGCGCCCTCACCTTAATAAGCCTAACGTTATTAAAATCGGCAATTATCCCGAAACCAGTTTGGCAAATGCCAGGAAGATTCGCGCCGAGTACCGCGAACTGCTGGATCGTAATATCGATCCGCAAACTCATGCTGAACAACAAAGCGAAGCTAAGCGCCGGGAGCTATCCACCACTCTGGCTGATGTGGCTGAGAAATGGTTTACCGTTAAGTTTTCCAAGGTTAGTGACCGGCATGCATTTAATATCCGGCGCAGCTTTGAATCACATTTATTCCCTGATCTTGGTAAACGCGCCGTCACAGATTTGACGGCCCCATTGGTGATCGAAACACTAAAGCCTTTGGAAGCTGCCGATAAAGCTGAAACATTATCCCGTGTTTGTCAGCGCCTGAATGAGCTGATGACCTGGTGCGTGAATACCGGCATTTTGCAGCACAACCCGCTGGCCGGTATTAAAGCTGCGTTTATTACTGCCAAACCCGAGAATATGCCAACCCTTAAACCTGAGCAGTTGCCGGAGTTGATGAAGGCGCTTAGCTTTGCCCAAATCCGGATCCAGACGCGCTGCTTAATAGAGTGGCAGCTGCACACTATGGTTCGGCCATCGGAAGCGGCCGGTGCCAGATGGGATGAAATCGACCGGGAGCAAATGCTGTGGTGCATCCCTGCAGAACGGATGAAAAAAAAGCGCGAACATAAAGTACCGCTCACTGAGCAAACCTTAGCGCTACTCGATTATATGCAGCCCATATCTGGCAGAACGCCGTTTATCTTCCCCAGCGAACGCAACCCGGGGCGACCGACTCACTCCGAAACAGCTAACCGTGCATTGCAACGGATGGGTTATAAAGGCATATTGGTATCACACGGTTTGCGCGCACTGGCCAGCACCACATTAAACGAACAGGGTTTTGATCACGATGTGATCGAGGCCGCACTGGCCCACCAGGATAAGAACCAGGTGCGGGCAGCTTATAACCGGGCAACCTATCTCGATCGGCGTAGGGTGTTAATGCAGTGGTGGAGTAGCCATATTGAAGAGGCCGCTACCGGCAAAATGGTTATGGCAGGTAAGCGTGGATTGAAGGTAATTTAATAAAGGATAGAAAAAGTGACTAAGGATCGGGTGATTTGGCTTGGCTGCGCGCTTCTTATTTTAGTAGGGTTTGTTCTTGGAGCAAATCGCGATCTTTTTACCAATATAAAAATCACCGACTGGTTGACATCTATAGGCACTCTCGGAGCTGTGTTTGTTGCTCTCTGGACTGTAAATGAAAATCACAGGCAGGATACTTACAAAATTAAAGCTGGTGTAAGAATCACATTAAAAAAAACTGGCGTACAGTTTGCCGATGAATCACGTTCTTTTTATGATGATAAAAAGACGGTTGTTAAACTCAGAGTATCTAATACTGGAAAAAGACCAATAACTTTAGAGTCATTGCTAGTTAATTATGGCGAAGGAAAATCAGTAAGAATCCCTTTTACAGTAATTGAGGTCGGAAAATCAGACCGGTATCCAATACTTGAACCAGGTGCTTTTTTTACGAAAAACTTTGAGTATTACGATACTGATTTATCAGTTGATGAAGCAGTCAATGCTAAATATCTTGTAGTTGATGCTAATGAGAAAATGCATAAGGCTGAAGTGATAGTAGATCGTAAATAAATTTTTTATGATTACTATCATGGGGTGTCAGGGGTCGTGGGTTCAAATCCCGCCGTACCGACCATTTAAAGGCCTGTTGTAAAACAGGTTTTTTTGTTTTTAAATGCTGCAGACGTCCAGACCGCCCCAAATCCACCCCAATTCCGCTCCAATATACAGTATTCCGGTTTAAGTGCATTCTGCCGCGATAACTGCCTTTTCTGGCAGCGGGTGCAGCAGTGGCGCGATACCCTCTGATCTGCCGTTAAGCCACCAGTCTGCATGCTCGAATGGAATGATCACCGGCATGCGGTGATGGTATTGCTGGCAGTATTTGTTTGGTGTGGTGGTTAGCGTTACCGCGGTAGGTTCTTCGGCGTAGATGCCGGCTGGCCAGTACAGTGCGGCCATAAACATTGGCAGGTGATTACTGGCGGTAAACAGGTATTTATGTTTGCGGCCGGTGTCGTCGGATTTCCATTCGTACCAACCAGAGCAAGGAACAAGCGCGCGGTGAGCTTGAAAAGCTGGTTTCCATAGCCGGCTGGTTGCCATCTTTTCTGCCTGGGCGTTAATAAGCAGTCGATCTGACCATTCAGGTTTAATACCCCAGCGGCAATTAAGCTGGCCGGTGCCGGTAATGGTGGTCAGTTCCTGCGTTGGCCGCAGGTCCTTGTTGGTTTTAATGCTTAGCTGAATCCCCAGCTGTTCGCACAGATCGATAACTTCAGGGCAATCGATAACGTTTAATCTGCCGCACATAAACTGCGCCTCGAATTGATATTTGCTAATTAATCTAGCACCATTTCAACATCCGATTCGCTGTTTGCAATCAATTTAGGCATAAAGGCGAGGCCGATGCCCCGCCCCATAGCTTAACTACGATTTGTTAATACCCAACGCCTGGGTAATTTCTACGAGCAGATCCCAGTACAAACTGAATATTGCCGAGGCATATCCGGGGCTGGTAGTCTCTGTAAACGATTCGTGGGTTGTCAGAACGAACGCCAGGGCCTCTAATTGCCTCAAACGCGCGGTGACAAGATCTTGTTCATCAATACCAATATTTGCTATGCTCATTGAGCCTCCATTATCCCGCTAGTGGTTGCCGCCTGGCAGATGGTCCAGATCTGCCGGGCGATTTATACAGAGCTCGTGCCCTGCCACATAATAAAAACACAGAAAATTCAGAAATAAAACCCAGCAAAAACCCGCCTAAAAACTCGCTAATCGAAATTTCAGATTAAGCGTATCTTATTGATATAACAATAAAATCCATATTGGAAAACTAGCGGCCTTGCTGTGAATCCTATTGCACTATCAATAAAATACATTCTGGATGGTAAGTATTTATAAATTAATGACTTTTTTAATAACCAATTGACGATATGTCTTTGATAAACTGCGGTAATAATCCATTAATGACAGCAAGAACTGATGTCCAAAATGGATAATTTGCGTCCATTTTGGAAACGTGACTTTTAATCTGTTATCAATCAAAAAATTCCATAAAAAATTTTTATAAATTTTTCAATTCATAGCTCAGATGGCGTTCTCCGGCAGGTTTTTTTCGGATATAGCTGAGGTGGGTAATGTTGGTTTTTGTCTGCAGGTAGCGGATCAATTCTTTGATACAGGCTGGCGATACACTGCCAGATAGCCCCTGAATCTGGGCGGTGCTGCCAAAATAGGTGATGGTGTAAGCTGCATGGAAGGTACCGTTTTTCTCTTGCGTCCGGTAAATTTCTGCAACAACTTGAGCGCCCACAGGAGCCCCCTTATTCCTCTGCTAATTTTTTTAAATCATTGGCGAGTGCAAGTAACTGCTCTCGCGTCAATGTAACACCAAACGCACCCGAACCGTCCTCTAGCAGAAATTGCCCCTTATCATCTTTTTCAATTTCGAATATGCGGCCATAGGTTACAGCTTCTAAAATCGTTTCATACTGCTGCTTTCCCTCCCACGTTTCTACTGTAAACATGCGGAGCTCCTTTATTAAACGTCGATCTGATAAAACGGCAGGTCAGCCGCTTGGCCGAGTATACGGCCGTCCTCGATATATGCACGGCTGTCGACGGCTACGCCCTGCCCCAGAACGGTAATAAAACTGCCGGATAATAGTTGTACTGTGCTGGTGCCGTCAGCGTTGTGGCTGGTAACGGTGCCAATGGTTCTGGGCTGGCTGGCGGTTAGGCCGCGCAGGCGCTGATAATTGTTAGTCATAACTGCGGATCACCCCTATTTGCTGGCGAACTGTCATGCTGCCATCGTTACCGCGGCTGGCGGCAATATTGATGCTATCGACCAACCCCTTATAAATATCGGTTTGCCAGGTAACACCCAGCAGCATGCCAGGTAAACAGGGTGGCAGATCCGGCATAATCGGCAGCGTAATGCTGTACTGCTCTTTGCGGCCACAGTCCGCGAGTATTGCGGTGCCGCGCTGGCGGGCGGCTTGTTGGTCGGTAATAATGGCGTCTACTACATCGGGCGCCAGCAAATCACCCGCGCTGCCGGTGCGCCGCACCTTGCACTCTACGCCTTGCTGTTCACCGCGCACAAATACAGCATTAAACAATGGCGTATTCGCCGGGCTGCTGTTGTAACTGATGATCACGTTGTCATGTATGGCAACATCCGGTACCGCCAGCGCCATGGCCCAAGGTACCACTGGCCACTGCGGTTTTACGTGCAGGGTGTTTGTTTCGCCATCCGGATACAGCATACCGCCAATACCCGCTACGATCTGGGCAATAGCTTCAATCGGCGTTTTATTCTGATAGCTAAATACATTGGCTGGCACGTTAAAGGCTGTCATATCAAAATCGACTGTCCAGCCGGATCCGGTCAGTTCATCGCTCATTAGTGCTACTACGTTTTTGGCTGTGGTATTGGTATAACTGCGCGCCGGTACATTGGGTGCTGCTAAGGCAGCAATACTGCTGCGGCCGCTTATACTCCAGCTGCTCTGGCCAAAGCTGTGGCTCATGCTGCCCTCTTCGGCTATGCCGTAAAACTCATAACCGTTGATTAGCAACTTAAACAGTTGCGGGCCACCGGCTAACAGGCGATCACGATCAATACGGCTGCCACAGCTCAGGTTAATTGTCGCGGCCCAGTTACTGCGACTGATTGACCAGGTAGCGCTAACAATGTTGATCTCCTGGTTATCGCTCAGGCGATAGCAGCGTAACTCTGGCTGCATGATATAGCTCCTGCGGCGCGGTGGCCGGATGGGTTTTGTTGTGTCTATGGTTGGTACGTCGGGCGATGGCGGGATTAGGCCGCCGCCGATGTCCAGATCGCAAATTATTGGGTTATTGGCGTTGCTGAAGCGCAGCGTTACGCTGCCAGCGGCTGGCTGGGCCGGATCCGCAAACTGCAGCACAACGCGGCCAACCGGTGGCCGGTAATCTTGGGTACAGATGTAAGTGGCTGGCCTTGGGCCATAGGGCAGCCGGTAGTAGCGGGTAATGTCGCCGCCGTTGCGCCAGAGCAGATCATACCTCTGGCCAGTGATACCTGGGTAACGATAGCCGGTGGTTAGCTGTTGCTGCTGGATAGCAGTTCGGCGCCAAACGGCCTGCCAGTGTTGCTGTTGTACCGGCGCTACCCGCCAGCTTGTGCCTTTAACCTGCTGTTGCAGTGGTAGTTGCTGCCAGCCAGTTTGCAACTGCTGGTTGATTACCGGCAGCACTTGCCATAGCGCACCGAACTGACTTGTAATTACCGGAGGTAAACGCCAGTTGGCCGTGGTTTGCAGCGTAGTTGGCGCCCCGGCGCTATAGCGGATCTGCACTGTGGCGGTAATGTCGTTACCCGAGCGCCACTTGGTATGCGGTTGGTTTTGCTGCAGTGTAGCGCGGCGATAGCGGGTTGCCAGGGCCATAATGGTATTTGGCAAGAGGTCTGGCGGTGGGGGTGGTGGCGGTGGCGGCGGTGCACCCTCAAAATACAGCTGTAACGGGCTAGTTGTGCCGCTATTTTCGCTTTCAAACCGCAACACCACAGCAGACAACGAAGCCCCATACTTTAACTGTATAGGGCTGGTGCTACCGTTATTGACACTACTAAACCGTAGCTGCGTCATGGATTAGTGGTTACCGTTCGGGCGTCTACCAACTGGGCCTGTACTTTATCGTTGCCGACTATGTTGTAGCTGGGTGAGCCGGAGTCGTCAAATATCATAACTAACAGGTTATTGCTGGTTGCGTATTCAATCGGCACCACCAGCTTCGCTGGGTTAGTTGGCGGTACTGGGCCGTTCCAGATTGTGGAAAGACTCATACGGTCGACAACACCGTAACGCTCGGCTGCGGGGTCAAAATCCAACTCTAATAGTGCAGCAGGTAACGGCTCTGCCGGGGTATCCCAAAAGCTAGTTAAAAGGATCATACCAATCACCACTCGCTTGAATTAGTGCAGAGCATGAGCCAGCACTGTTTGGGTTTGGTATGCCGTGATAATTTACACCCGCCTGCAACTTAACAAGTGGTAAAATTTCACCATGTCCGAAATTACTGTAGGTAACGAGTAGTCCGGGTAAAACTCCACGGAGGGCGGGTCTAATTAAACTGTCTCTAATGGGTATACCCAGTCTATCTGTTGGGCTACTTTGATTTGGAAAATTAAAGCTTGCTGTTGAAGCTATTGATACGTTATGGAATATCAAAGGGTGTGCATTTGCTGCAATTATATTTCCGCTTCCAGGGGATTGCATAGCTACTGAGGCGTAACCGTAAGTTTGAAAACTGTTGAAATTGTCTGCATCCCACAACGTTATAGCTGCGCCTGATGAATATGCGGTATTATTAATGTTATTCAGATTTCTAAGGGATTGTGGGTTCGAGTTATCGCCAGCGGAAGTAATTTCGTGAAACATTACAAACTTACCGGCATCTGTAGGAATTACAGAAAATATATCACCAGCATAAAATGACGGTCTGTTCTCTGAATTATTGACCAAACCGTTACCGTTAGCATTGATATTAGAGCCAAAGCTATAAAAATAAAACCCAATACTTGTACCAATTAAAACCCATTTTCCCGTATTTGTGGCCATATCAAACCTGGCTGCAGTCAGCCTACCCTGACCAGTCACAACACCTAATTCGCTTATTGATTTACAAGAGGTGAGCCTAATAACCGTATTATTAACATCCGTATTTGTATTACTATAAAAATACGCACTGCCACCGCTACCACCAGCTGCAACATTATTACGCCAGGCTGCTTTAAAGTTAGTCGGGTCGTAGAATGAGCGGGTCCAACCAAGTGGCACTTTATCACCATAACCCTCTACTAAACACTTGTGCAGAATATTAAAAAATGACGATATCTTGCCGTTGTCTAACTGCGGCGCACCCGGATCATCCCACCGATAAACTGTTACTGGATATGAAGCCATCTAATAAATCTCCTTAATCCGCATTACCGCGGAAATGTAATCTGATTGAATCCTGCTCAATTTGGCTATGGCCGGCGCTGACGGAGCGCAGCAGTACCAGTGGTTTTGCTGCGGCTTCGGTGTTAAACCTTACGCACTCGCCGAAGTTCCAGCCGCCGCCCCAGCCCTCTTTGCGGATAACAAAATAGGGTTGCAGGGTGTTAGGGTTAATTGGGGCGAAGTCGTTAAGCGTGTCGCCGCTGGCGATAAGGCCGAGGCCCTCGCCGATGCAGTTAAAGGCGGTTGGGCTGGTGAATACGATTACCCAGCGCTCGTTAATAGCGCTTTGGTTCTGCACTTCGATGGGGTAGTTCAGCTCATTAAAGTTGCCGGTGGCTGGGCTGCCGGTGATTGTGTCACTCCAAACGTTTTCCCACGCTGTCATATCAAACAGCACATTCGCTGCAGCTTGCAGATTACCCAGCACCTGTACGCTGCTGACTACACTGCCGGCTGGGTAGCTGCCCTCGATGGGTGTGGTTAATACCAGCTGGTTGTCGTTAACCTCTGCCACTAATGCCAGTTCGCCTATGGTGTCGGTTACCTCAAATGGGCCGGTAAAGGCGCTGGCATCCACAATGGTTACTACGCCGGTGGTTTTGTTGTAGCTGTAGTGCGCATCCAGCGGGTGCCAAAGCGAGGCTCCAGTACTGTCGACGATATCGATAAAGGCCCCAGGGCGCTGATTAAGCGTATTGCCTGGGTTTAGATCTGATACATCGCTGTACTGGTTGTGGGTGATGCTGACTACGCCAAATTCGCGGAATATCGGCACAGCGCCACCGTTGGCTATACGCAGCTGGTTAATGCTGTACAGGCTGGCTGGCGGGGTTAGTTGCGTAATCTCGTTAATATCGTAACGGATAGACGATTGCATAACCGGTGCGGTAAATGTCAGGCTGACAACGCCATTAACCAGGGTGCCGCTAACACCGGTACCGGTAATAATACCGCTGGCGTCGGCGCTGGCACTAACCAGGCCACCGGCCTGCAGTTCGGCGGTGATATATAGCGAGTCGGCCTGATACTGGCTGTAGGCTAAAACAAAGTCAGCAGTGCTTACTACGGCATCGGCTGCAGCGGTGTTGGCGAGTATGGCGGTGTAAACCAGATCGCTGTAGTTGTTGTAGTAAGTAATAGCGCCGGTATCAATGTTAATTTCGGCGGCCAGCTCGCGGCCTGAGTTGCCGTTTACAAATAACTGGTTTACCGGTGCGGTGGCTACGGTATAAACACTACGGCGTAATGCTGTTGCGTTGTTTAGTGCTGTACCAACCAGCGTTGCTGGTAGCAATTGCCGATCGGCAGGCCAGGCGGTGGTGCTGCTATATTTTTCGTAGGCGTTGGTACTGTAGTAAAAAACGGATATATCAGAGCCCTCTAACAAGTTGCGGCTGTATGATCCACCAGTTTTGATCAGCGGGATGGTAAAGCTTAGTACGCCACTAACATAATTTGTTATTGGCACAATCATGTTACCCGGCGCACCATTAAAATAAATAAAGTTCACATAAATAGATGTATCAGCCAGCGTGCCCGTAGCATTTAGGATGTCGTCAATCTCAAGTGAATATGAGCTACCAGTTGCCAGATAAGTGGCCTTTTTGCGTGCTAACCCCAGCTCTGAAACAAAGGGCGTATTATTGCTGCGCTCTACGATAGAAGTTAACTGCGGCAGTATCGAGCCAATCGTTTTAGCAACTGGCAACACAGATGCCTGCTCTACTGCAGCGGTTAAGCGGGTAACACCGTGGTAGCTTACATTGTCGTTTAAGTTGGTTCGGCGCAGCCGGGTTACGCGGGTTTGGCCGTTAACTGAAACGCTTGGCCCCGGTGTGTTAAAGGGCATTGGCGGTTCAAATACAATGTTGCCGTTGGTGTTGCTAAGCACCTTGGCGTAATGCGTAAAGCGTGGGTAGTCTACGCTGGCCGTGCCGGTATATTCGACGGCAATAGCAATAATTCTGCCAATGGCCAGATATACGTTGGTTGATTCACCGCTTACGGCATTGTTCAACAGGTCGGTGCTGGGGATAGAGTTTTGCCCGGCCAGCATTCCGCTTAATCCGCTGCGTAGCAGTTGGCCAGCCGTAACACCTGACTCGATAGCCTCGACAATATTGCTGCGCACACTGGCATCGGTTACGCCGGGTGCTTCAATCAGCATTACATCAACTTTTGGATCTTCCGGCGGCTCGTTGATTAGCACATGGGCATCTTGCAGCAGCTGGGTGTTGGCCGTGCTGACGCCTGGGTAAATTTTAACGATGTCGACGGCGCTTTGGGCGTGGTCGATGGCGCTGATATTGCCGAATACCTCATTCAGCTGGCCGTTCGCTACTTCGTTGGCCGTGCGCTGGCCGCCGGCGTTGGCGTTTTGCGTCATGCGCTGGCTTTTAAATATTTTTAAGTCGGTTCTTAGCATGGTGCGACCTTAGGTTACTTATAATTTGATCAGCCGAAGCTGCACGTTAACCATCCAGCTGTTCGCTGTTGGGTACGTTTCGCGGGTTAGGTATTCGGCTTGCAGCGGCTGGTTGCCGTAGTCCCACATGGCGGTGTGGCTGCTGCCATCCGGCAGGGTTACGTTAAAGCTGGTTAAGCCCTGTCGAATATGGGCCAGTAGCGCGTCCACTTTGCTTTTGCGGATCCAGTGGTTGCCGCTGTTTAAAATAATGGGCTCGCCGGCCTGCATTTCGGCCATTTCTACCAGCAAGGCGCCGTTACTGGCGTATTGGGTATTAATGCGGTGCCCGGGCCAGTAGCCATCGATGCGCTGAAAATCATCGTCCAGCACAATGGTGTCGATCAGCATAGTGTCGTTCTCGTTGTGTTATCAGGCAAAAGGCTTATAGCGAGGTACTGCGGGCGCGTTCTATTTGCGCAAGCAGGCGGTCGGCTTCGTTTTGGTTCATTTCGGCGTTATAGCTGCGGCCTTGTAAGTCCAGTACCAGGCGCACGGTACGGCTGGTGCCGGTTGTGCTGCTACTTGGCGTGGCGGCCGGTACAGCCTGTGGCACTGTTTGCCGCACAATAGGCGTAACATTGTTGCTGGCAGCCGCCGTTGTTTGCCGGTTTTGGTCGTTACGCTGCTTTAAATCTTCGGCAGCCTGCTGCTGCTTAATTTTGTAGATTTGCTCGGCCAGTTTTAACGCTTCGCGGGCTGCCTCAACTGCAGCACGATCGCCGCTGGCTTCTGCAGCTTTGAGTTTTTCACGCAGTTCAGCTGTTTGTTGCTCGTAGCGGCGCTTCTCGATAGCCGCTTCGTTGTCATTTAGGCGATCCAGTTCGTCCTGCAAGCTACTAACCGTGCCCTGCAGCTCTTCGCGGAATGACAGTAAGCGGCGCTCGGCATCGGTGATGGCTTGGCGTAGAACGCGCATTTCATTGTCGCCAAGCTCGCGAAAGCCGCGGTCAACTTGTCGAGTAATGTTAGCAAGCTGTGCCATTGTTAAAGCACTATCACCTAACTGCTCAGTCAAGCGGCGCATTAACAAGGTTTCGTTGATAATGGTGCGTTCACGGGTAAAAGCGGCATTACTAGCTTTGGCTAACTCAGTCCACCAGATATTGGTTACCCGGTTGTTTTGCACAATAAAGCTATTTAGCTCATTTACACGCTTACTGAGCTCTTCAGTAGATTTGTCTGCCAGCTTAAACTCTGATTGCAGTGCCTGCTGCGCATTAGCAAGCAAACTGATATAGCGTGTTGCTTTGCCGGTGCTTTCGGCAAGATCTTCTAACCGGCGTTGCTGCTCGGCTAATGACAGGTTTGTGTTACCCGTTTCGGCCTGTACTTCTTTTTCGCCATCACTTAAACCCGCAAGCATCCGCTGAATAATGCCAATAACTTCGGCATAGCGTTCGCGCTGTTGAATATACTCCTGGGCGCTGATGCCGTCTGCTTTGTATAGTTCGTCGAGCGCTTCCATCTGCTCGGTATATTCAGCCAGTTTTGCCTGCAGCTTGGTGTAGGTACCCGCCTCAATTTCTTTTATTTCATTAAGACGTTTGGTTTGCTCGGCGAGTTTGCGCTCAGCTTCAGCTAGATTTTCTGCCGCCGCGGCTTTTTCGTCTGAGCTGGCACTGCTGCTATCCAGAGTTTTGCGGTAATCCTCTATTTGCTTTTTGGTGTTTTCCAGCTCAGACTGGCTGCCTTTTAAAGCACTATTCTGTTTTGCCGCTGCATCTGCCGCTTTTGATCCAGCACCGCTTAGCTTATCCAGGCTTTCGGTTAACCCGAGCGCGGCAGCCTGCGCTTTTAGTGTTTCTGGTACGCCATCGCCAGTAGCCTGGCTGGCTTTAACCGCCGATTCTGCATATTTCAGAAAAGCCGCACGCTGTTGTTCTATTGGTTCATTGCCTGAGCTGATAACCTCATAGGCTTTTTGTGCAGCAGCCGCAGCTTCCTGCAAGCTCTGTGTAGATTGAATGCCCAGCTGCTTATAAGCCTCTTCCATGGCATTAACGCTGTTTTGCAGTTCATAGCCGTGGCCAATTAACTCTTGGGTGTTGCGCGCTATTTCTTCAGTATTACGACGCCAAATGCCGGTTGATTGATCCCGTACAATCTGGCCAGACTCTTCAGCGGCAATTACCTCTTTTAGGTTTTTATAATTACTGCCAAGCTGATCATTAATTTCGCGTAGCTCTTCACGTACCTGTGCATTGGTAATGCTGGCTTCGCCCTGGCTTTTTGATAATTCGCGCTGGGCATCGCGCAGATCTAACCAGGCAGATGCCAGCCTGCCAATTTCGATAACCCCGTAGGCAATACCGGCAAAAATACCGCCTTTTGCCAGCAGGCCACCAATGCCGGTTAGGCTGCCGATCCAGTTGTTGGCTGCACCAATTGCGCCTTTAATAGCGCTTAATAATGGTCCAAAACTGGCGCCTAACTTGGCGTTAGCAGCCTCTACACCCTTTTTAGTGGTAACAAGGGTAGTCAGGTGCTTAATGGCATCCAGTGTGCCGGTGGTCAGGTCACTTAAAAAACGCCCGACTTTTAGCGTGGCCCATACTGCACCCACCGCCATAATGGCACCGCGCCACTCGTAGATCGTGGTAACCAGTGACTTGACTGCTTCGGCTGTTGCAACAATACCGTTGCTGATGTTTTTGGCCAGTTGCTGCAGCTCGCCACTGGCAGCCATTTCGGCCATGGTTTTATTCAGACTATCTAACTGACCTTTTAACCAGTCCAGCGCACCGCTGGTGGCGATCATGTTATAAAACTGGTCTAAGTTATCTTTGGCGTTGGATATTAAGCCGCTTAAGGTGCTCATACCCTTAGCGGCCTGCCCTTCTGCGCTGCGACCTATTTCGTCGATCAGTTGTTTGATTACGTCGCGGCCAAGTTCGCCGGCGCTGCTTAAGCGTTGCAGTTCCTGAGTGTTTTTACCTGTTACGTTTTCCAAAAGCTGCCATACTGGTACACCGCGCTCAATTAGCTGCAGTATTTCCTCGCCCTGCAGTTTTTGTTTTGCCCAAGCTTGGCCAAGTGCCAGCGATATACCTTGCACCCGCTCATAACCACCACCAAGCTTTTCTGACTGGTCGACAATGGCCTGCATTGCGCCATCCATCGGATCGATACCGAAGTTCTTTAAGCGAACAAAGGTTTCGGTTACCTGATCAAGCTGTAAAGGCGTGTCTTTGGCAAATTGCTTAATCCAGGCGCTGGCTTGCTCACCGGCCTGGATCGAGCCCATAACACCGGCCAGTTGAATATCCAGCTTTTCAAACTTATCACCGGTTTGAAAAATGGCAGTAAGGGCGTTACGTAACTGGTTGATACCGACATAAGCTGCAGCAAAAGCGGCTAAGCGGGCTGTTAGTCCGCGTAGGCCCTCGCCAAATTTGCCGGTGCTTTTTTCTGAGGTGTCGAGTTCGCCCCGTAACTGGCGCAACCGATCGCGCTTTTCATTTAGCGCTGTGGATGATTCTTTAACTTCGCGTTGCAGGCGGTCTTGCTCAGATGCCAGCTTGTTGGTGTCTACCCCGTTTTGCTGCAGTTCTGTTTTGGAGCGGGTAAGCTGCAGTTGCAGTTTGTTATATTCGGTTTGCAGCTGGTTAGCTGATCGCGTGGCAAGTTTAAGCGCTTCGCTTTGTTCTTTGGTGGGCCGGTCGGCGGCGTCCATTTCACGGGCTAAGCGGGTTACTTCTTCGCGAGCAGCGGCTAATGCTACTTCGGTATTTTTGGCATACAGTTCTAAGCCCTGAGCGCGGGCAACTGCGGTCTGAGCCTGCTCTAAATTACGCAGTTGATCAGAGGTGTTTTTACTCTCAGCCTGTAATTTTTTCAGTTCTTCACTGGCTGCATTAGCGGTAGGGGTAAATAAGTCCTTACCGCGCAGGATCAGATCAATAAACTTTTGTTTTACGGACATGGAAAACCCTTAATTACAGGCATAAAAAAACCCGCCGAAGCGGGTTGTTGGGTTGTTATTGCTAGTCGAGACTATCTATTTCGGTTTTTAACTTATCAATTTCGCGATTTAGCTCGTTGATATCGGTTTCATACTTTTTTACGACCGCTGCCATTTCGGTTGATATGCTCTCTTCCCAAGTGGCGCCTGCCAAATTGTTAGCTGATCGACGTTTTTTGGCTTTTAGTTTGGCTAGTTCTGCATCGCGTTCTCTGAGTAATCGCTCTTTTCGAGCGTTTAGTCTGGTGAACTCAATATTTAAATTCCGCTTTTTTATGTTCAACGATATTTGATCGAACTCACTTACTGCAGGCTTTGCTGTTTGATTGGCATTGGCTGAACCGCTCATTTTCGGCACAGCTTTAACTTCTACCTTTTCAGAGTTATCGCCACACGGTTGCTGGCTATAAATTACTGTGCCGTTAAAGTCGCATTTATAAACTTGAACCGGACCACTTAGCAACAAGGTAAAGATCAGAGACAAAGACATTGTGTTTTCCTTAACGTTAACCATCGACCTTACCAATATAGCCAAGTTTTAACGTTAAAGAAACGTGAAAAAGCCCGGCAGTTTTACGTGCCGGGAATGCCCAGGAGTTAGCTGGCCGCGGTAATGCGGAAAAACTTACTGGTGCCCATGGGTTTGCTTTCATCGCTTAACAGCTCACCGGTTACGGTGGCGGTGGCAAACTCAGTGGTAATGGCGCTTAGGCCGGTTGGGCTTGGCTTCCAACGCCAGCAGTCGATAACGTGGCGCTTACCGTTAATGTCGTTAAGGCCGTCGATAACAACATCACCCTCTTCACCAAAGGTCAGCAGTGCCTGCAGCAGGTAGCCGGCAGGTACTTTGTAGGTGATTTTTACTTCGTCCAGCGCGGTAATTTCGCTACCAGTTGGCACGATAATGCCGGCGGCTGTTACGGTATAGTTCGGGGTGCCGTCTACACTGTGTAGCGCTGGAATAACAACATCCAGTGCGGTTTTTAACGATACCGTTTGCGTAGTGTCGATCATATGATCAACACGGATCAGCCGGTCTAAGCCGCTTACGACTAACTCTTCGTCGGTTACGTCTTGGCCGGTAATGTTGGTTACCGAGGCGTTGTTTAACAGCGCCAGGTTGGCCGCGTTTAAGCTGGTAATGCCAATGGCCAGGTTAACGGCGCTGATACGCTCGTATACGTCGGCGTTGCCGCCACCACCACGGTAATTGGGCAGGGTTTGTTTGTCTAAGTCATAAGTGATGTCGGCTGCAGAGCAGTTGCCGATATCACGGCCTTTGTAATAAATAACGCCGGAGCCGATAAACGACACCTGAACTGGTTGTGACATGGTTTGTTACTCCATAGTTTGACTATAGGTTGTGGTTAAGATCATGGATAAACCGGCATAAGGTTGGCCCGGTGTCGGTTCGATAAAGCGCGTTTCGGCGCCTTCGGTAGGCTGGCCGTTTAACAGGCCATCCCAGTTATTAAAGCGATCTGTGGGTTGCTGGCTAAATAACGCCTTGCGGTAGCTGGTTAAGTATTGAATTAACCGGCTGGGTAAGGTTTCTGGGGCTTCGTTTTCATGGTCGACGATTTGAATATGGAACTGCATATCGTCTTTTACCGCCCGCCCCTGATAAACGGCGTTGGTGACAATGGGCGCAATAGTAATAAGCGGCCACTGCTCTACCTGGCGCAGATAACTGCTGGCCCAGCCCTCTTTAACCGTGGCAGTTGGAAACGCCTGTTGCATTTTGGCGGTAAGCGCCTGCAGTACCAGGTTGCCTTTGTTGCTCATAAATTAAGCCTGCTAATAAAGTCGTCGAACAGTTGATCGCTGCTGGGTTCCAGTTCATCCCGAAACCAGCCAAAGGCCTGATCAACCGATACGCTGTATAAAATGCGAAAGTCGTCGCGTTTTTTGCTGTTGCGAATAGCTATGCCCCGGTTACCCGTTTCGGCGTTACCGCGCTTTAAATTGATAAAAAACGCCTGTTCTAATGTTGCCCGCGGATTGTTGCGAACCACATTAACGCTTACGCCAGCGGTACGCTCTGGCACCGTTTTGCCGGGCTTGTATTGTTGCTGTGCGTCGAACCGCGCTAATTGTGTGCCACGAACTCTGGCACTGATGGTTACTTGCAGGTTTTTCGGGTTGGCGCGGGTACGAACACTAATGCGCTCGGCTACATAACTGCGTTCAAGGTTATAGCGACCATGGATGGCGTCTATGGCGTCTTTACGTAGTTGGCTTGCTGCATCGTTGAGCGTTTCGGCTAAGGCGCGCTGGCCTTCTTCACCTAACTGGCGTAAAAACTGTTCCGCATCTTCTGGGCGGTTCATACCACGTACCAATTTATAAAGTGGTCGTTATTGATGCCTGCGCGGCTGAATTTACGCAGATCTGCAGGTTGATCAAGCCGATAGAATTTGCCGTTGTGCTTAACAAACAGGCCACTGCGGATATGTGGCAGTATGGCGTTGTCCATTTTCAGCACTTTGTAATCGGTGTTGATGCGATCCAGCTCTTTTGCTTCTTCGGTGCGTTCCAAAAATACGCCGTTAAAATCGCGGATTTTGGTTATCCGATCAGCGGCGAACAATTCCATTTGCTCGCCAAACTGGTTTAACACCGCCCTTTTAGCAAGGGCGGCGGCTGCGCTAAAGCGGCTCATTAAACTACTTTAAGCTTCAACTTACGAACAGCTAATGGGCGCGTGGGAATATACAGCGGGTTAGACTGTGCTTCACCAGCAATGCCTTTGCCCATTGGTGCCAGTTCGGTTTTGGCGTAGAACGGTAAACCTAAGGTGCCAACGGTTTCTACGTAATCTGCCGGGGCGTTGCGGCCAATAAACAGGCCCGGCGTAACCGGGATTAAGTAGGCTTCGTCTGGCTCCACAAACGCGATTTCGGTGTTACCGTCTGCGCCAATTACACTGGCGTCATACGCAAAGGCCGTTACGTTGTGGAAGTTCAGGCCGTCTGTCATGTCGTCAATCAGATCATTGCTGTTGCCGTTTTTGTTCTGCAGGCCGCGCACTACGTCGTCAGCTTCGCTGTAGGCGTCAAAGAACGCTGGGCCACACATTAACAACCAACGATTGACAACGCCTTGGCCAAGGTGCTTTTTCGCTGCAGTTTTCGCTGCAGTTAACAGCGCCTTGGTTTTCTTGGCAGCCGGGTCGAACTCTACTACTGGCACGGTAATACCAAATGCGGCTGGAATATCCAGGATCACATCGCCTTGTGCGTTGCGTACTTTGCCGGTAATGGCACCAGCACGCATTAACTCGCGCGTAGCCACTAAGCGCTGGCGGGCCAGTTCTAAATGGCTGTTAACCACTTGCTGTACCGCTTGCTGCTCGGTTTGGGTACCAAAAGCGCGAACGTTTTGGATCTCATCGGCTTTAATATGCATAGGCACTGGCAGGTGTACGGTTTTGAACGGGATTTTACGGCGGTTGGCCTTTTTCTGACCTTGTGCCGGTTCGCCACGCTCGCCTGGCATAACCAGAGTTAATACTTCGCCATCAAATTCCAGTTCAAAGGTGGTGGTGGTAATGCCACGCTCTTCAAACAGGCCTAAGCTGGCCAGCAGGGTTGGCGCGGTACGCGCTTCGTTGATCGCCGCTGTCAGGGTTGATGTCTGAAAGTGCGGATCAGCTAAGAACTGTTGTAAGTTCATGGTGTATTCCTTATTTAGCGGATTTTTACAATAAAAAAACCCGCTAACAGCGGGTCATTAAAGGGGTTTGGTGTGGTTTAGCCGCGCACTACAATGTAGGTTTTGGCCAGTTCTTCCACAGCACCAAGTACCTGACCGGTGGTTGCGCCATCTGGCCAGGTTAATTCTTGCAAATTCACTTCGGTCAAACGGGCGGTAAATACCCCTTTAACATCAGCGGCAGTGGCGTCTACGTAGGCATAGGTAATGCCTTTTGCTAATTCGGCACCAGTGACAGCGGCAAAATCCAGCTTTACTGCTTTACCTGCAACAACACCAAACGGCTCGCCGGGTAAAAACTTCCCACCGGAAAACATAATGGTATCGCGGCTGATAGAGCCTACTTCACTTTTGATGTACTGCCCGGCGCGGGGCAGCTGTACTTGTACATTTGACATGGTTGTGTCCTCATTGCCCGGCGGGCGTGGTTACTGGGCCCTGATGGGCGTTATTAAAAAGCCGCTTATAAGCGGCTTGGGTCGGAATAGGCTGATTTTGGATCTGGTTGTTTTGGTTGAGCGGCATTTACTGCACGCTGGCCGGCAACTTCTTTATCTTCGCTGTGGGCGGTAGCGTGGGTTAACGCCACTTGCAGCATACCGGCTGGATCGTCAATTTTGGCCGAGACTTCGGTAAAGGCATGGCCAAGGCCTGCTGCGGCCAAGGCGTCACGTACACCACCCAGTGCTGATAAACGGGCTTTTACGCCGGCTTCGGTTAGCTTGGCTTTTACCAGGTTAGCGATCTGGTCGCTCATGCCGGCATCGGCACAAAGGGTTACTACCAGTTCGGCACTGGCTGCAGTTTCGGTAGTGGTTACCGCCAGGGTTTGTTCAGTGGTTGCTTCTGCTGCTGGTGCAGCCGTTTGTGCAGTGGCTGCCGGGGCAGCGCTTTGTGTTGCAGCTGCTGCTGCGGGGTTAGCTACTGACATGCTAGTGTTTCCTATGGTTAGGGTTTTACTTAGGTTGCGGCAGTGTTCTGCCAGCATGGCTACGCCGTCGGCGCTGTGCACCAGTTCATCGGCAAGGCCAATTTGCACGGCGGATTGGCCGCTATAGGTGGCGGCTTCGGTATCCAGCACAGCTTGCAGTGACAGGCCAGTGTATTCGGCTACTTTGCTGGCGAACTGTAAGCGGGTTTCGTCAATTTCAGCCTGCCATCGGGCAGCTACGTCTTTGGGTAGCGCCTGGTATGGGTTGCCCTCTACCTTATGGCTGCCAGAATGCAGTAGCGTGATTTTGATACCTGCTGCTTCTAGGTGCTTTTCATAATCAGCGTGTGCTACAACTACACCTATCGAGCCTACTGTACCAGTTTGAGTTACCAGCCGGCGGCCAGCTGCAGCCGCCAACAGTTGGCCAGCGCTGCAGTTCATATCGTTGGCAATGGCCCATACCGGTTTAATGGCGTTAGCACGGCGTATGGCATCGGCGGTATCAAAGGCGCCGTAAACGGTGCCACCTGGGGTGTGATTGTCCAGGTAAATGCCTTTTACATCCGGATCCGACAGGGCCTGATTAAGCATGGTGGTAATGCCATCGTAACCTTGCAGGCCGCTTTTCGGCCGCACGTTACCGGTTTTATGAGCCAGCGCGCCGTGGATGGGTAACACCGCTACGCCATCAACAATTTCATAGTGGCGGTATTCACCGGTTACCGGATGTACGTAGCTATCAGCCACGGCTTTCATACCATCGCGGCTTATCTCTTGGCCTTGTGCGTCTACCAGTGATTCGGCGCCCAGTCGCAAACCCAGCGCGCTAAAAAACACTCGCGCATAACCAATTTCCATGGCCAGCGGCTTGTTAAGCGCAGCGGCGGCGATCATCTGGTAATTACTCATCGTTTTGCACTCGCTGTTGATTTTCTTCTGTTACGCCACGGCGTACTGGTACGCCACCACGCCGTTCGCGGGCGGCCTTGTTGCGTTCCTGAATGTCGATCAGGTCGTCGCCTTGCTCTGCCACCACATCTTCGTGCGATAGCAGATCGCCATCGATAGCTTTGAGCTTGGCTTCTACATCGATATTCGGGTTAATGTATGGCCAGCCATGCGGACACCAGCTGTGCTTGTGGTAGTCGTTTATGTTGTTGGCGTAGCCGGGTAAATTAATGGCACCGTACAGTACGGCGCGGTTTAGCCAGTGTTTGTACATCCAGCGTAATACTTGCGGGATCATCAGGTGCCACTGGTCCATTTGAATGCGGCGGCGGAACTCGTTAAGCACGGCGCGCACCAGGCGGTCGTTTACTTTTTCCCAGTCACCGGTTAGCAGTTCGTATGGCAGATCCTGCCCTGCTGCCTGCAGCATGGCTTGCCAGTGCATAAAGTCTTTGTAACCTTGGCCGGTGTCGTCGCCTTTGAACAAATCGATTTTCTCACCAGGCAATAGTGCCAGCATGGTGCCGGGGTCTACCTGGCCACCTTCCATTATGCTGTTTGGGCTGCGTTCTTCGCCGGTGATTGGGTCAAACAGCCAGTCCTCTTCGCCAAACTCTTCACGGTAAATGGCTCCGGTAAAGGGGGCGCGGGTTTGCTTGCGTGTTAACTCGGCATCGTCGTAGCTGTCAAAGGTGTAGGCCTTAACCATGGCGGCCGCGCCGTCTGGCTCACCCCGTATTTGCCCGGGGTGGCGCGGGTGATAATGGTGCGCCACTTCGCTGGCTGGTACGCGGATCAGGTCGGCCAGTGATGCCTGGCTGTCGCTTTCGCCAGGGTGCTCCTTATACATCCAGTAGGCTACTCGGGCACCACGGCGGTTAAACTCGATACCGGCACGAATGCGGTTGCCATTTGGTAACGTTTGGTTGTAATCGAGCGGCACAAAATCGGCTTCCAGCACTTGGAACTGGATTGGTACCAGCAGGCCGCTGGCTGGGGTGCGATAGCGAACACGGATAAAACATTCACCAGACAAGCGACGCGCACGGGCGATCTGATCCTGCATGCCGTAAACATCTAAGTTGCCTTCTACATCAAACTGAAAGCAGCTTTCGGTCCACAGATCGTTAATGGTTTTACGCTGTTCAACAGCGCTGCATAGCGCCCGGGGCGTAATGCCTATGCCGATTTCGTTGGTAACTTTCTTTTCAATACCACTGCGTAACAGTGGCATATTACGATGGCCGGCGCGGCTGCGATTGCGCAGCTCTGGCAGCGCATAGTTTAAGGCTGTGTTTACGCCCATGCTTGGGGCGTAGATACCACCCATGCGGCGCCCTTGGCTGGCTCCCTGATAGGCGCTGTTAAACACGACTATGTGCTGGCCGTTCGGGCCAAGTATTGGTGATCTGCGATAGCCCATTACAGCCCCTTATTAACGCGCAAGACAAAGCCAGCACGGCGGCGCTTTGGTGCCGGGTTTAGTTGCTGCTCGATATGCCGGATCACCTTTTCCATTTCTTCCAGGCTGCGGTAACTGAGTTCGTCACCACTAGACAGGCGGATCTTGGTTAGGCCGCTGGCGTAGGCGTTTTTCAGTTCCTGCAATTGCTCTTGGCTGTACATTAGGATCTAAACCTTACCCGGCGTTGCCGTGGGGCCGCCTGCACAGCTTTTGCTGCCGGTGCCTTGTTGTGCTCTTCGGGATGATAAACGTTGATGTTGTTTTGCCATGGCTGTGCCCAGCGCGGCGGGCTTTGCCAGAATTTCGGCTTATGCGTTTGCAGCTGATACTGGGCAGCCTCGTTGTAGCAGAGTAAATCCCAGGCTTCGTTTGGGCGTTTCTTGTTGCTGCGCTCCCAACAGCCCTGGCTATCGCGGCTTTCTGCTGTCAGTTCTTCATAAAACCAGTTGCCAAGCCAATCCGGAAAGTGGATATAGCCTGCTCCCTCGGTTTCGCGTTCCAGCTTGCTGCTTACGTTGTCTTTTAACTTGTTGGTAGCCAGGATATGCAGCGGCACATCACCCTTTGCAGCGGCCTTGCGGTCGGCGCGTTTGGTGTTGTCCGGATAGCTGATCTTGACCATTTCGGCCTGCGCTTTGCTGCCGCCTTTTACCAGCATCAGTTTGTGGTGCCGGCTTTCGCTGCGCAGCTGGCGGTAATAGCTGTAGGCGTTATCGGCCACACCATCTTCGCCGCCGTGGTCGCATACCATCAGGTGTACGTGCATTTCACGGCCGCTGCCATCTTCCAACGGGTAACCGCGATCCAGTATCAGTTTGCTTAGCTGCTGCCAATCCTCCGGATAACCTGCGGGGTCTATCTGGTGGTAGCGCTCTGCCGGATCTTCGGCGTTTTCATCTTTTACCCGGGCTGACTGTCGGATGTTGTATCGGTCTATCACCCAGCGTTCGTGCTGGCTGTTACCGTGCACCTGTACCACAAAGCGGCGGTCTTTACCGGCCTGAACGTCTACGCAGGCCACCAGGAACAGTACGCCCTCTGGTACGTGCCGTTTAGTGGTGCTTTTGGCGCGCTCGGCCAGTCGTTCAGAACTGCGCTTGCGGTCTGACTTCTGATAGCTATACGCACGGCCTTGGTCAGTGTTGATGGTTGCTTTAAGCTTTTCCTGACTGCCTGTTGCTTCAAAGTCTTTTACCGCCTGCAGATAGTTATAAACCAGCTGCTCCCAGCTCTGAAAGCTGGCAGCGGGGCCTTGCATCCAGTAACTGATAAAGTCGGTATCAATCGGTTCGCCGCTGATTTCACCTGCGGCATTGATGCTGCAGTTTTCTGGCACCCAGCGTGCCTGCATCATCATGCTGTGCTTTTCAGTTTGCCGGATCTCGCTATCGCTGCAGTGGGGGCAATAGCAGGTTACCGATCTGCTGGCTTTGCGAATGTCTGGTTCGTTTTGGTCCCAGCGCAAGTATTCCCAGTTTGCCGGGAAAAACTCGCCGCAGCTTGGGCATGGCCAATACAGCACCCTGCGATCGCCAAGGTTATATAGTGCGCCAATACCAACTGTTGGCGGAAACTCGTGCGGCTTGCTTGGGTTTGGGAACCAGTCCGGATCAATAATTTCGTAACCTGGGCTGCTTTCAGCTACGGCCATGCCGCGGCTGCGGAACGACTGGGTACGCTTCAGAGCCAAATCGAACCCGCTACCCTCGCCCTCGACATCGAGCAGGGTTGCTGTGCGGTCGTAGTCGGTGATAACTACACGCCGCCACTCAGAGCTGGCGAAAATAGACTTTGCCGGCCAGGCTATCTTGAGATAGTTGCCAGCTTTTAACACCTTATCGTGTAGGTTGTTATCATGGCCCCGGGGGCTTAACAGCGGCTGCAGATCCGGTGAGTTATCCAGCATCGGGCCGATGCGCTTTTTGCTAAACTCGGCGGCTTTTTCTTTGGTTATTTGCACCACCAGCATATCGCTGGGGTCGCATTTCACATCGTAGCCAATAAAGCCGTCGACCAGCGCCTGGCTTTTGCCGGTTCGCGCCGGACCAACAAAGATCAGGCCGCGATATTTGCGACTACTGAGCATATCGAGCGGTTCACGCATATATGGCGTGGTTTCGATATCCCACTTGCCCCAGTTGCCGCTGGCAAGCTTTACCCTGACATGCTCCTGCACTGCCTCGGATACCGATATGCGCACTGGCGGTTTTAGCAGGCTGGCCACATCGCGCTTAATGGCCTGAGCATCACCGAGCTTACTCATCTTCGTCAGCCAGTTCCGGATCCGCACCGCCTTTAACAGCGTTCAGGTACATTTGTTCGCGGATGTTGTCGATAATCAGCTGCACCCGATCCAGCGCATTGCCGGATAACCCAACTTTGGATTCCAGTTCATCAATAAGGCTATCGAGCGGATTCACGACCGCTTTCACCAGGTCAGCATACCCGCGGGCAACCTCAGTGGCCGGTACCAGTTCTTTAAGTTCTGTTTCCAGCTTTAACCGTTCGCGTTCCGACTGGTACCAGTCTTTGCGATCTTTCGGCGGCATCTGTGCCGGGTCGAGCAAGTCACCAGGTACTGCCGTTCGGGTTTCCCCAAACAGTACCGGGCCAATGTCTTTTAATAAGTAAGTCGGGTGCCCCTTGCGGATCCCGGCTGGCTCAACCCGGCTATCCTTTAGCCTGGCTGATACTGTACGCCGGTCGAGGTTAAATGCCTCTGCAATCCGGCTGATGGACCACGCATAGGCATCATCGATATTGTGTAATGTACCCATGCCATAGCGATCATCTTGTTAAGTTGTTTTTGCTAACAAATGCGCAACTCGCGCAGCCTGCCAGCCGTTGTGCTGACTAAGGATCCGGCCACTTGTGGTGGATCACATTAAAAAGCGGAAAAAAATTGCTTCACCGCGCCTCTTCGCCCCCTCGGGGGCGGTCGGGTCCGGTGGGGTCCCCTACCCCCAACTGGTTGACCAGTTGACCAGTGGTCTGATCTCGACCCTGCAGCTGCTGCATCTGCAGAAGGTGCTGCTGGCGGCGCCACTCGTGCTGCTCAAGCTCTAACCGATGACGCCGGCGGTGGTACAACCATGAGATAACGAAGGTCAGCACACTTAGTAAGATACCTATGATAAGCGCCATGTCGTTAGTAGACAGCGCACCGCCGAGTGCTGTAGTACCGCTCACTCCGTAGCTTACGCCTGTTACTGTTCTTTCCATGGTCTGACTCATTATCTTATCTGTTAGCACTTGTTTCGGTCCTCATACGCTCGGACCATTCGATTAACCGGCTAGTATTGGCATCACAGCTTTCTATCTGCTTCTCAAGCTGCTTGGCGTAATTCAACAGGTCGAGGTTAGTCTCAACAATGTATCGCTCTGTCACCTGGCACCGCTGCATGAACTCCTGTGGCGGCAGCAAGGGTTTAGTTACCGTTACTGTTATTACCCGTGGCTCGGGTGTACTTGAGCATCCGAGCAACATCAGCAGGCAAATCAGTATCAACCCAAACCCGAACGGTTTCATTTTCGCTTTGCCTCAGTTTTCGAATGGATTCCAGTTCGGACTCGAATTGCATTTCAATCCGATCCAGATCCGCTTTGTATTTCAAATTCAATTCAGATACGAACTGCCTTTCCTTTCGGAGTCGATCTGCTTCTAATTGCAATTGGTTTAGGTTTGAATTCAATTCCAAAACCAATGCGGCTTTGGTTTGAACTGCATCTGAAAGCAATTTGATTTTGGATTCGTAACTGGCCCGATCCGATTTCCATACCGAAACCAAACCGATCACAATTAAAAGCAAAACCAAAATCGAATAGCTTTTAAACTTAGTTAGCATTGGCTGCCAACCTTAAATCCAGATCGCGCAAACACATTTCCAATTCATGCTGCCGGCGTTTAACTAGCCCGCGCAATTTTTTTCCATTGGCATAAACCCAGCGGCTTAGCTGATGGCATGCATCAACCCGCTGTTCTGCATTTAGTAACCGAAGCAAAGTAGATGAACGGAAGCTGCCAGCACCCACGTTGTAATGAAAGCTGAGGTAAGCAACGTGCTCACCCTCACTAAGAGGCACCTTAACGGCCTGCATTAGCTGTGCGTTGTGCAGCTGCAGATCGGCAGCCAACATATACAGGCATTCGTCCTGGCTAAAGGTTTGCCCTGGTGCCACATGTTTACCAGTGCTGCCATAGCATGCCGTCATGATCCCGACAGGGTCGACGTAAGACCCCAGCACCTCACCCTCATGCATAGCAATGTACCCGCCGGAAATGGCAAGCACACCTGCCAAACCCAGCGCGCTTAAACGTGCTGCGATGGATTTCATTTTGGGTAGCCCTGAAAAAGAAAAACCCCGGCTGAGGACCGAGGTTTGATTGCGCTGGTAATGCTTACAACTCGTGCAAGCTTAGCGAAATATAGCCGCTTTTTTTGGGGAAAAACACGCCAAAAATGGCGGGTTGTGTTTTTTATTTCTTTTTATCGTCTTCTGTAGATCGAGTTGACTTACCAAAGCTCTCCTCATTTTCAAACTTTGTATAAGCATCACCAGATTTTAATTTATTAAGTGAATTTATATGTGACTGATATTGCTGAGCAATACTCGCTGCATGCAGAGCGCCTTGTTGTAAGGTTAAATTATTACTTAAATAAGCGCCATTACTAGAAAGTCTTGCCTTTTCAAGTTCACCTTTAACACTCTTCAACTCTTCATCAATTAGATTTTTTTCAAACTCATGGTTTTTTATCAGAGTCTGTAAGTCATCAATATCTTTACTTGACTTACTTAAGTCCAGCTCAAGCTTAATCAGTTTCTTCTTGAGATTTTCAATTTCATAATCTTTTTCACTAATTGACTTTAATTGCTTTTGAATTGTCCCATTAGCTAAATTCAGCTGCTCCTGATGCGCTTTTTGATCAGACTTGTTTTTACTCATCAACTCATCAATCTTAGCCTCTGCAACCTCATATTGAGCCTTAAACTCACTGGCTTTTTTATTTGTAACTAAGATCTCCCCCTCAGCTCTAGACTTTATGTTTTTTATGTCAGTAGAGTGTTCGTAGTGATATTTAACTACTTTTTTAGTAATCCAAGGCAATACAAAAATGTAAGAAAGTGCAGAAGCAAGTGGATAAAAAACACCACGGCCCCACAAGTTTGATATACCAATCCAGTCTGGAGACTCATAATAGCTTGAGATCATCGTTAATTTTATGGCGGCATCATCACCAGAAAATGCCATTAAGAAAAAAGCATAGTTGAAAATCAACCATGAGAATGCAAATGCAGTAACCAGCGGGTTTGAAACGCGCTCGTAGAGAAAAAGCTTAAACGAGTCAAAGTAATCAGACATGCAGCAAAGTCCTTATCGCAGATATATGCCGCAAAGATGATGGATCTAAATTAGAAAATCAACCACCAAAACTACTTAACCTTATCAATCAACCGCCCGAACTCAGCATAGGCTGATTCGTATTTGCTGTGGCTGGTACCGGTGGATATCAATTGGCCATCGACGTAGCGAGGTATGGCAACACAAATTTGGTTGCCTGTTTTGATAATGGTCATTAACCGGTGAAAGCTGCTGCCTACATCACGCCAGCGCTTTAGCTCGTTGAGGATTTCCGTTTCTTCGACTATCTGCATCTTTGCACACCTGATCAGGAATATAGATAAAATATAAATCAGGTGTAAACAGTGTCAAATCAGTAAACTGATAATATTTGCGCCTGAGCATGCCACAGCGCGATCCTCTCTGTATTGGTTAGCCTCACTGCCTTTATATAGCGGCGGTTGATAACCAGGCGCTGCGGTGTGGGTAGTTGCTCAACACAGCGGTCGATATCTTTAACCCACTCGGGAACGTATACCTGATCTGCCTGGTGGCTAAATAAGTGCTTATCCGAGCTGGCCCAGATGCCAGTTCGCATTACTTGGCAACAGCGTTCGGTAACAGAGGTGCTGGCATAGCCCTGCAGCGACTCACGCGACGCCCAGAACTTACCCCAGCTTTGCAGTAATTTATCCAGCTCTTTTACGTTCACTTTCATACTCCCTGGCTATCGTTATTGCGTCCAACAATTCGACTTTAAACACGCACTCACAGATCACAAACACGGTACCGAACTCTGGCTCACTCTGGCGGGCCTCCCAGCGCTGGTAGGTACGCAGTGGTATATCCACCATTTCGGCTACCTGCTCTTGGGTAAAGCCAATTCGCTCCCGAATCAGCTTTAATATCAAACCGCCGTGCGGGCCATGATCACGCATTATCTGCACCACCCTTTACCAGCTGACCAGTTCTGGTACCGCGGGTGAAACCAGCGGTAAAAATAGATGCTGCTGCAAATACCAATGGCACCGGCCCAACCGCTTACCCAGAATGCCACTGCCGGGTTATCAGCTGCAGACACTACTCGAGTAAAGGTAAACTGCGCGCCAGTAATACCCCAGCTGATCATAAAACACATGGCCACTCGCTGATCTCGCACGAACTGGCTATTCACACCCAGCAAGAATACGTTGGCGGCAGTAGCAATAAATAACCAGACCAGATCCATTTACACCCCAAACAATGCTATCAACGCCGCATCGCGGCAATCTTCATTGCTGCGCCCTGCCCAGCCGGTTAGCTTATTAAAGTAAGCAGCATCTTTTTTGCACATGGCTTTGTGACCACCAACTAATGGCCGGCAGCACTTGACCTGGTAACCTGCTGCTGTAATGGTTTCAATAAGCAACGTTGCCACAGCTTTAACCTGCCCTACGTTCTGGCTGATGCGATTACTAACCGCTTGTTTATTCCTGGCTGTTGGCATCATGCGTGGGAAAGTTGGCTTTATAAGGTTTGGGTCCTCAATTTTTATCAGCAAGTCATTAAGCGCAGACTGGTAACTTAACCATTTGGTCATTCCCGTAAAAGGAATTCTATCCAGCTCAAGTATTCTGCCGTTATGTATAACGGCCACACCGCTGGCAGTTAAGTCAGGATCAATACCGATAACTATCACGATTCTTTAACCCCTTTAACGATAGTAGATGCCGAAATAAGCAAATGCGAACGGCGGCTATCTGTCATAGACATGGCGTTACGCAAATGAATCAAAGCTTGCTGCAACTCCCAATCAAAGCCGTTAGCCAAAGGCCGTTTATCGCAGGTGCTCTGCTCAAAGGCCTTATTTTTTGCTGGCCCTGTCAAACCATTACAGTCTCTGGATGGGACCTGACAACCGCATTTAGGCCAGTTACAACCCTGCTCTACTGCCATGCGGTATATGTCATGCTGCTGCTTTTCTTCACTCATTTCCTGCCCCTTTTTGCTTTTGGCGTGTTCCATATTAAAAAACGCCAAATCTCGCTAAATGCCGCATCAACACTGGCGGCTAGTGTTTTTCGTTATTTTCTACGGCTGCAATCTGGCTCGATTTAAGCCCCTCTTTAATCCAGCAGTGGTACTGCTCTAAAGCCTCACGCTTGAGCTTTAGCGAGTCAGCATGGATGTAAACTAAATCCAAGCCCTTCGGTTTATGGTTAAGCAGTCTTTCTGCAACCCAGTAATCGATGCCAATCTCAGCCCATGCACTACGGGCGGCCTTGCGTAAATCGTGGGCACTAAATCTACCTTTTGAAATGGCTCGGATTTGCTTGTCTGCCTCACTGGCCGTAAGTGCATCGTTACCACCAAACAAATAATGGCCGGTTTTATGCTGCTCAAACTCCTGCAACAATTCGTAAGCAAAGTCGGTAATAGGCAGTACATGCACCACTCCTGTTTTCGTGATCTTTTCTGGAATTACAATTTGCCTGGTATCGAAATCGATATAACTCCAACGCAGCTGCCTGGTCTCACCTATGCGGGTACCGAACAGCAACATAAACATGATTAAATTTTTTGCTCTTATGGGTAATGCCATTGCAAGGCTGGCGATACGACCTATGTCCTGGACATGTAATTTGCTGAACTTTGGTGCAATGCGCTTTTGCACATGATCACTAAACTTCATGCCAGCCATAGGGTTAACAGTAATCAGATCAAGCTCAGCAGCACTTGCAAAAATGCGCTTTAGCACTGCGAAATACTGGCGAATAGTGGAAGGCTTTAAAGCCGCATTTTGTAGCGGGATTATCAGCAACTGATCAATAACCGCCTTTTTCAGATTAGATATAACAATGCCGTCAAATCTTGGCAGCAGGTGTAATTTAATCGCACTGGTAACACCTTTACGACGACTCTGGCTTTTAACGGTTTCTTTGCTAACCCGGTCTAAGTACCAGTTCAAAACCTCGTCTACGGCCACAAAGCTGCTAACTTGTAAATCAGCGCCCTTGCCAATACGCTTTAAAACATCCGGCACCATTGATAAGGCATCTTTATACTTCAGAACCGGCCAGTAACCGACACGGTGGCGATATGAACGACCCTTTTCGCGATCCAACACAACCCATGTGGCTTTAGTTCTGCATTTATGAAACCGCAGCTGCAAAGGGCTTTTGTTATCGTTCAGCTCGGCCACATTCAGATCCTGAGCAAACGATTTAATTGAGGATTCGGTTATAGCAGTCCTGATGCTTTTCATTTATCACTCACCATTGCCAGTATGTTTTTTAGTGAGATAGGCGCCTGCTTGCAGCCATTACCAAAATCGCCATTCAAGGGCGGATTAAAGGCATGAATATAGAGTGACTCAACCAAGTCTAAATGAGGCTTTTCAACCTCGATGTAAGCGTACGAGTCAAAAGATCTGAAGTTTTCATGTGTGCCAAGGCGGGTTAAAACATCAACCGACTGCCCAACGTAAACAATAGCGCCGCCGGATATCAGGAAGTAAACGCCACATATTTTTCTAAATGGCATAGATGCTTTAATTATTGATTCAGCAGTTAAAAGGTAATCGCCGCTTAAGCTTTTACTGGTCGAATTAAGCGCTTTAATTTGAGATAGCTGAGATAGTTCCTCAGTAAGCGCTAACACTTTTTCGGATAAGGATCCATGCACTTGCTTTGTTGCCAGCCTGTCTGCATCTCTTTTCGCCTTGTTTTCACGCCGTGCCGCAACCGACTTTTCAATTGCAGCTCTCCTTTTTTCTGGCGACATTAGATTCCAAGGGTTAACTTTCACAGCCCTATCTCCATATCCAAATCATTCAGTTCGGCAATGCGCGCATAACCGCTTAGCTTGCAATCGATGTCGATCAGGTAATCAGCCAGCTGGTCAGCCAGGGTAAACGGTGGCTTATCACCATCTGCAGGCATGGGCTGTAGCGCGGCTTTGGCACTGGCCACTTCGTCCAGTGCAGCTTTTATGTGTTTTATAAACTGGTCTTTATTTGCCACTTGGTACCTTAAATTTATGTTTATTACGATTCAGCGCATCACGGTGCAGCTGCTGTTGCTCTGGCGTCATTTCGCGTAGGCGCTTTTCAATCTCGGGCCTTGTCATTTCGCCAGCCCGTAACCGGTATAACCAGTAACAGGCCAGCGTATCGGCCGATGCCGCGTCTTGCTCGGCGCGGCTTTTGGCGTATAGGTTGTAATCGGTCATGCCACCGCTACTGAGTCAAACGGCTTGCGCTGGCTGTTACCGCGGAATGCCAGCACCTTACCGCCATCCTCGCGTAAACGGTCTACCACACGCTCACCAATGGCCTGCTTAACGCCGGTAATATCCAAATTGCTGATCAGGATGGTTGGCAGCATGTTCTGGTACCGACCGTCGATCACATCGAAAATAAACAGCTTTTCGGTGTCGCTATCGAACTGCAGGCCCACTTCGTCCAGCACCAGCAAATCGATGGTCGCGTAATGCTTGATCAGCTTAATTTCGTTCGTGTCAGAGCCGCGGCGCCAGGTGTCCTTTAGCTCGCGGATCAGGTCAATCAGTTTGATGATGCGACAACGCTTGCCCTTAACCAGCAGGGAGTTAACCGCAGCGCTGGCCAGCATGGTTTTACCGGTGCCCACGCCACCGCACATCACCAGGTTGCCACGCCCGCCATTGCCGACCGTGCTGGTAAATTCCTGCACTGCCTGCAGGTTGGCAATTTGCTCTTTGCTGTTGGCAAAAAAATCTTCAAACCGCACATCGAGGTTACGTAACGACACCCCGGCATCCAGCCGCTGCCGGCGCAGCAACTCGGCAGCCTGGCGTTTCTGCTCGGCCTGCTCTTCAACGGCCTTGGCCGCGTTCGCCTCGGCAATGCATTCAGGGCATTGGTCGTTAACCAGGTACCGGCCCATGATCTGGGTGTAACGGGTTTGGTAATCGCCGTGTTTACGGCAGTGGTTTACTGGTATGTTTTCTGGCAACTCGTTAATAAAATTCATAAAACCCCCGGCTCGTATTGTTGGCTTTCAAACGTGTGTGGCTTGTTCGTTCGCTTGCTGGGGGACGCCCTGGCGTTAACCATCCACTCGTATTCAAAACCCGTCCAACCCTTCACCATGCTTTCCGATAGGCAGTCGTCAACGCTAAAGCCGGCGTTGCAGGCCAAGCGGAGTTGCCGGGCAAAGCGGTTAATTACCGTCTGGTTAACCTCGGCGCGTTTTTTCTTGCGAAACGCTAACCAGTCTTTCAGCACCTGCTGGCTTGGCATGGCTGGCCACTCGCTGTAATCCAGATCCTTTGCCGGTTTTTCACGTTCAGGTTTTGGCGCATCCGCTTCAGCGGTGCGAATATCTTTTAAGGGATCCAGTAAGAGGGAATCAGGATCAAGTAAGAGGGAATCAGCAGGAGCAGTTCCGTTTTGCTCTGGTTTTAATCCAGATAAATCGCGATTAATCGTGAGTGTTGTTAAATCAATAGCTTGGCGCATGGTTGCGCTATAGGCTGGTACTTCACTACCACCAGCCTTTTCGTTCTTGTGTGGGTTCTGGTGTTTCTCGAAATTCGGTATGTTCAGCAGTATTCTTTCGCCGTCCGAGTAAAACCGAACAAATCCAGATTTATCCAGATTAATCGCGAGTTGTTTAATATCGCACTCGTCGTAGGGTAGTAGCTGAGCCTTAATGCGACCGGCCCGCCATTCCAGATCGCCTTTGTAATCGGCTAGTGTCCACAGGCCAATAAACAGCAGGCGCCCTAAAGCGCAGTTTTGTTCTGCCAGATCATCATTCAGAAAAAATGCTGGCTTAATATTGCGTGCTCTGGCCATGCTATTTCCTGTTGCTGATTGGCTGGTTAAGGGTTAAACTTTTCAACGGTGATTAACTCCATTTCAGTTAGTTACCACGGCCCCGACCACGAATCGGGGCTTTTCTTTTGGTGCCGGTCTTTCCCGGCTGTCAGTCTTTTGCCGCGCTAAACGGCTTGCAACTTAACCCAGTGGCCGGGACACAAAACAACTGCACTACTCTGCGCTACACTGCAACGCATTAACCTAATCACTGGCTGGTATCTCGGATTGACCAGCATCCACTCAGTGATCAGGTTAATACCGCCTGTCTTCCCAGGCTGCCCGGCTATGCACAATGTCGGAGGTTGGGCCCACTGTCATAACCTGCCGGTGTTATATCCCCACCGCCGGCCGGGGTTGCCTCTACACGAGCAAAGAAAACAGATTTAATACCCAAATCAAAATCAACGGGGCGTAAAAAATTACGGCCACAATTACCGCAATAACCAGGCTTACCAAAAACGGCAGCGCCGGTTCGTTCTTTCTGGCCCACAGGTAAATCAGGAACAGCACCCAGCAGTAAACAAACAACGAAATATTGAACGTAGTCATTTAGGCCTCTTTGCTAATTACAGTGGACGGATGGCGCGGCAGCTCCCGAACCTGAGCCTTTACAACCTGTTTAAGCGCCAACGCTTCTTTAATTGCCGTGGCAATCCGCTGGGTTACCTGCTCATATTCCTGCGGGTCGATAATGCCATCCTCGCGGGCATGGCGAATTTCACCCATCACAGAACCCATTTCTTCGCTAAGCTTCATTACCTGGTCGCTTAGCTCTTCGTCACAGCAGACTTGATCCGGCATCTTCACCAGCACATAGCCGCGGCTGGCTGCCCATGTCTCGATAATGGCATCGTCATTCGCCAGCTCAGTAATGGCCACTGCCTCGCCCAGGCTTAATTTATGGAACTCTTGATCAGGGTTTAGCTTGTTGCCCAGCACATTCGGGCTCACACCCAATTTGCGGGCTAAATCGCTGGTGTTATGGCGCTTGCCCAGCATGTAGGCAGCATCCTGTGGGCACTGTGGAACGCCTTTCGGCTTTAACGTGTTATTGCTCATGGCTCTGTTATCCTGAAACTGAATTAAGAGGCTTGCTGATGCTTTAAAGGTGAAAAATCAGCTTTTAATTTTCCGCCGGTAATCTTTTCAATCTGAAAAGCCCGAAGCTCAGGAACGTCCTCTGGCCAACCAGATACAGATTGGCTTTTAATCCCAAGCGCCTTGGCTGTTTCAACAACACCGCCAAAGTGTTTGATGACATCAACTTTCTTCATGGAGCCCTCAAGCATGGAGTTAGCAATTTCTGACGCCCATAAGCGTAGGTTAAACTACGTAGGTTTGTCAATAAAAACTGCGATGACAGATTTAGGTTCTGCGTGTAGGCTTTCCTACATGAACGAGACAATGGCAAGCCGCATTCGCCAGCGGCGTAAAGAGCTGAAACTTACTCAGGATAAAGTGGCTGAGCACTGCGGTATTAACCGCGTATCAGTAAGCAACTGGGAAACCATCGGCAAAAATGGCACCTCTCCAAAAGGGGCTAACCTTATTGCATTGGCAGAATTGCTAAGAGTGTCGCCAGAATGGCTGATCTCTGGTGATGAAGAGTCAAAGCACGCCTATGTAAAAGACACAGCTGCCAATTACACCCTTGGCAGTTTTGATACCTGGGATAGCAAAACGCCGCTTTCACCGGATGAAGTAGAATTACCGTTTTACAAGGAAGTTGAGTTGTCTGCCGGAAATGGATCCATAGTGCAGCGCGAAAACAGCGGCTTTAAGCTGCGGTTCGCCAAATCTACCCTGCGCCGTTATAACATTCAGCCAGATATGGCCGCCTGCGTGGTTGTGTCTGGCAACAGTATGGAACCAGTTCTACCAGATCAGGCTACCGTTGGCATCGATACCGCTAACACCAAAATCAAAGATGGCGATATGTACGCCATTGATCATGGCGGCATGCTGCGGGTAAAGGTGCTATACCGTTTACCAGGTGGCGGCATTCGGCTGCGCAGTTTTAACCGGGATGAATATCCGGATGAAGATTACGCGGCAGAACAGGCCCATGAGGTAAAGGTGCTTGGGCGGGTGTTTTGGTATTCGGTTCTTAGATAGCAAATTAAGGAGGCACGGATGCGTATTAATACCAAGGCTAGACTAGACAAATCCATCAATAACTTTATCGGTATCATCGAAGGCATAGCCATAGATGGTAAGATAAACGAACACGAAACAAACTTCCTTAACGACTGGTTAGCCGAACATCGGGAAGTTCTGCACAGACACCCTTTTAACGAAATCGCACCAGTTGTTGAGGCTGCAATTGCAGACGGCATACTAACAGAAGAAGAACGCTCCAATATTCTTTGGCTATGTGAAAAGCTTACATCATCAGATTATTTCTGCTTTATAACCGGCAGCATGCAAAGGCTGCACGGGATTATGGCTGGCATTGCTTCTGACGGCAAAATTACCGAGCATGAATTGCGAGGGTTACGTAGCTGGCTCAATGAGCACGAGCGCTTAAAAACCATTTGGCCATACGATGAAGTTGATTCTCTTATAACATCAGTAATGGCTGACGGTGTAATTGATGAAGCAGAACATAAAATGCTGCTGCAGTTTTTTATGGAGTTTACAGCACTTGCTGATGACGTAACTCTAACCTCGCCCACTGTCGATGGTGAAAACATATTCGGGATATGCGCAAGCTGCCCGGATATAGAGTTTAATGGCCGTACTTTTTGCTTTACCGGTGAATCTGCTAAATTTAAGCGCAATGATTTAGCTCAGCAGGTTATTGATCGCGGCGGTTTTTTTGTTAAGTCCGTATCTTCAAAAGTTAATTATCTCATAGTTGGCGCAAACGGTAACAGATGCTGGGCTTTCTCTTGTTATGGCCGAAAAATTGAGGAGGCCGTTAACCTTAGGCGAAAAGGCCACCCTTTAATGATCATTCATGAAAATGACTATCACGATGCAATTCAGGATTAACTGAAACAGTTTACCAATCAACCCGCTTCGGCGGGTTTTTTATTGCCTGAAAAAATAATGTAGGTTTTCCTTCCCTCACCTATTGACACTTTATGTAGGCTAACCTACTCTTTACCTACGAAACGAACGTAGGTGAACCCCATGAAACCACTACCAGACTACATCAACACCACTAAGCGCCAGCCGCTGGATCGCTTAACAGCCATTCTGGCCGCTGTAGTAACCGTGCTGTTTGTTGCAGCCGTGGTATGGGGGCGCTAATGAACCAGCCTAACGCCATTACCGAACTGCAGCGCCTGGCAGAAATCATCACAGAGCAAGACCTGCGCATGATGATCAGCCACGGCGGTGCGAACAGTGCTTACCAATACATTCAGCTTGCAATCGGCGCCCGCGTTGAGCAACTGCAGCAAATGGAGGAAACCTTAAAATGATCGCCACCACCCTAACCCAGGCTGCGCAGTTAAAAGCCGCATCTACAGTGCCAATGGTTATCCAAAACCACCCGCAAGGCTGGGAGCTGGTTAGCCGGTACAACACGCTAACTGCTCAGCAAAAAGCGGCGCTATGGGCGCTGGCTAGCATGGTTAAAGCGCAACGCGGCACATATCGAGTGCACTACGCTGTGGCGCCTATTTTCTTTGAGCAGTGCGGTGTGGCGGTTAAAGGCGGTGGCCTGGCACTGGCCCGCCAGCTGGAGCAGTTAAGCCTGCTGAAATGCTATGTAGGCAAATTTTGCCTGACGTTGGCAGCTGTAAACCTTATCGAATCTGAAACCACCGAGATTGCGGAGCACTAACCATGACTAATGCAGCACTAAAAATGGCAGCGCCGGGCGAACTGTGCGCACACAGCAAAAAACTAATGGCCTTTTGCCAAACCACGGCCAGAAGCCTTAAAGCGATGCGCCAGCATATTGGCGTAACGCACGAGCGCATGGACGCACTACTACGCGACATGCTGGCACAACGCCTGATCTGGAAGCAAAGCAACGGCATGTATAAAACCTGCACCAATAAGCTGCAGTTTCTTGATGAACAGCCAGCCGCCAATAGCCTGTTAGCGCTGGCAGATGATGCCGAGCAAGCAAAGTATGATGCCGATCTAAACAATCAATGGGATACCGCATGCACAGTAGCTGATGGCGAACTGGCCGCTGCAGAGGCAAATGCATTAGAGCAAATGGCCACCGAGGCTTCTGCTGCAGATGATGATGTAACCGAGCTGGATATTGATATTGCAGAACAGCAGCTCGGTACCAGCTTTGCCACCGCGCCGGAATTCGAACCCGCCACCTATGATCTGGGCGCTATGGCCGCAGAGTTTGAAGCCGAGCAAGAGCGTGGCGACACTCACCAGGTAGATAACATTACCGCCAAACAGCGGGCCATTAACTACTGCCAAATGCTGTTATCGCCAAAAAGCACCGAGCTACGCCGCTGCCTGGATGAACTGCAAATGGATCTGGCGGTTATTGCCCTGCAGCAAGAGCGGATGCCGGCATGACCAAAAAATACAACATCATCTACGCCGATCCGCCATGGCAATTTAACAGCGTAAAGTCTGGCGGCAGCATGAAATCAGGCGCTGCAGCTAAGTACAATGTTATGTCGCTGGAGCAGTTAAAAGCCCTCGATGTGCCGGCGCTGTGCGAAAAAGACTGTGTGCTGATCATGTGGTACGTAAGCAGCCAGCCACAAGAGGCGCTGGATCTGGTTAAAGCCTGGGGCTTTACCATCAAAAATATGAATGCGTTTATCTGGCGCAAACTATCCACAAACCTGATCCCGCACTTTGGTATGGGCTACTGGACCCGCGGCGGTGCTGAGTGTGCATTGCTGGCCGTGCGCAGCAAACCTAAATCGGTGTGCAAAAGCATTCGCCAAGTGCGTGATGAACCCGTGGGCGAACACTCAGAAAAGCCAGGCATCTTCCGCGACGACATTGTAAAGCTGTGCGGCGACCTGCCCCGCCTTGAAATGTTCGCCAGAACTGCACCGGCCGGCTGGGATGTGTTTGGTAATGAGGTCGAAAGCTCTGTTGATATCGCAGGCAATGAACCCGCGACAAAATGCGTCGAGGAAACTGGTACCGACATTGATGGCGGTACCAAAGCGCTAACCATACCTACGGTTGAGTTCACCAGCGAACAAATAGCAGATCAGCTGGCCAGTGGCAAACTGCCCTTTACCGGTGACCACCTGGCGTTAATGCTGCAGTTAGACGGTATGTTTGGTAAGCGCGGCAGCTACACCACCAGCCAAATCCGCGCCGCAGTTTTGGCGTTTGACGAACCCGGCATGGTAACCAAAGCGGGTGAAGTGGTTGCGGCCGTGCAGCCAGAAGCGACTGAAACAACCGAAGAACAAACCGCTATGTTTGAACACTTCGATGAAGCAATGGCAGCAGGAACTGAACCGGTACCAGAGCCAGAAGCCGAACCCGCACCCGCCGTTATCACCAGCAAAACTGGCAAGGTTAAATCTGATGATGCCGAAGTGTTTTTTGATCAACTGCAAATACCGCAAAACGTCAGAACGATAAGCGCGAAATGCCCCGACACCGGAATTAGTCGCAGTGGCTATGCTATTTGGGCAAAAGGCTATTTCAGTGCCGGCAAGATCAATGGCATAGGCATTAGAACAACTGGCGATTTTAAAAAGGGCTATTTCTACGAGCCAACGTTGGTGGTTTTTTACCAGGGTAAAGATGTAGGCGAATACACCAACTGGCCAGAAGCACTGGCAGCGTTAGACGCCCTACTGCAGTCAGACCCAGAGGCCGAACCGCAGGGCGAAGCACACCCATTTTTTACCGGCTTTTACGGTGGTAACGCCACCTACGCGCCAACCGTTCCCGACAAAGTAGCCAAGGTTAAAACCTTTACTCTGGAACAATGCCAAGCCGCATTAAAGCTACCGCACCTACAAAGCACCGTAGTAGCGGCAGTACAAGCGCGGATCCGTAAACTGCATAAGGAGCAGCAGCATGAAAACCCTATTAGTTGCTGAGCATATGCTTTCAACGGGCAGATCATACACCGCAAGCTTGCTGGCTAATGAGCTATCTATTTCTGCAGTTGAAGCATCGGGCAAGTTATTCAACATTCGAAATTCTAAGAAATACACTTGCCAGGTAACCCCATTGCCGGGCCGTAAAATTAGGGTTTTAGCAATTAGTGGCAGGAAAGTATCGAAATCAGCACTTTGGAACTTGGCGCTTTTTGGTAAACCATTACAAGGAACTGCAGCATGAAAAACAAATTATCCGACTTAAACAACCACCTGTTTGCACAGCTTGAGCGCCTGGGTGATGAAAAGCTTAAGGGCGAAGAACTGGCCAAAGAAATTGAACGCAGTAACGCCATAACCTCAGTTGCAAAAGAAGTGATCAGTAATGCCCGGCTGGTACTGGATGCCCAGCGTCAATACGACAGCGGCAATATGCACCGGCCACACGAACTGTTAGAGGTAAAAACCAAATGACTCGCAGCGTTTACTCAGAAAAAATGCTCGATTTTTTAAGGGCAACTTATCCAAAAATGGGCATACCCGATTTAACCGTTGCGTTTAATCACCAATTTGGCACAGATAAAACACCTAAGCAGATTAAAGGCGCCCTAAGCAATAACAAAATTCGCTGTGGCCGCAAAACCGGCTCTATTCTGCGCGGCAGGTACCGCCTTGTATCGCCAGAACAAGCTGCTTTTATCGCAGAGGGCTATAAAAAATGGACCTTAGAACAGCTAACAGAAGAATTTAATAAGCGCTTTAACGACAACAAAACCGTTAAGCAAATACGTGGCTTTACCCGCAACCACAGCGTTAAGTCTGGCCGCACAGGGTGTTTTGAAAAGGGGCATAAACCACACAATACCGGATTAAAAGGCTGGCAGCCTGGTGGTAGAGCTCAAAGCAACCAATTTAAAAAAGGCCATCTGCCAGTCAATCACCGGCCAGTAGGCTCCGAGCGTATTTGCAGCAAAGACGGTTATGTAATGGTTAAGGTTGCCGAACCCCGCACGTGGCGCATGAAGCACATTATAGAGTGGGAAAAGCACCACGGGCCAGTACCAAAAGGCCACTGCCTTTGGTTTAAAGATAACGACCGCACCAACTGGCACATCGATAACCTGATGCTGGTTACCCGGGCGCAAAAAGCGGTGATCAACAAATTAGGCATGGGCACAGTACCCGCCGAAGCTAAACAAGCAGCAGTGTTACTGGCAGATTTAACTATGAAGCGCAGCCAAATTTTACGGGAGCAGGCAGCATGAAAACCCCACAAATTCTTACCGGCCAACAGGCCATTGACCAGTTCGGCTTGAATGCGCTGATTGAATGCCGCGTAGCAATTACCACCGAGCTTAACGGCTTGGGCCATAGCGTTATGCAGATAGGCGTTATTGCGGATCCGGACAACTGCTTTATAGACCTCAGCGACGAACCGGCGGTGCTGTACGTTGAAATAGAGCAAGACGACGACTGGATCCTTCACCCGATAATGGCCGATGAACAGTTTGTTTTGCTGGATGATAAAAATCAGCCGGCAAGTAATGAGGTGTTAGCTCGGCGCGTGGTTGAGTTAACAGAAACCGTTACAGTTCTTGACAATCAGTTGGCAGCTAAACCTAGTGATAGCGGATATCAGGCTTTGATTCATGAACGGGATATTTTAAAGGCAGATAAAGAACGATTGGAGGCTCAAGTAAAAAGATTCGCTGACGCTTATATCCATCTACTAGGAATCTTCGGCGCCATACCAGCCAAAGCTGCAACTGATGTAATTTTAGAGCGTAAACGCCAATTCAACATTGAGGGTTGGTCACACGAACATGATGACCAGCACGACACTGGTGAGCTGGCTGCTGCTGCGTCATGTTACGCAAACTACACACAAGCATACCCTGAAAGTTCCCCACCTCCGCACTGGCCCTGGTCGAAAGATTGGTGGAAACCAAAAGATAAGCGAAGCAATTTAGTAAGAGCTGGGGCATTAATTCTTGCCGAAATTGAACGCCTTGATAGATCAACTAAGGGTGCCAACTGATGGATAACAACAAAATAAACCAAATGCTGTTAGCGGCGAACGGATCCAATCACGTTGGCGAATACCCCTCTGGTAGCTACAGCCCCATGCCTAACCGTGTTGGTAGTGTCCACGCAGTTTCTGACTTGCAGGAAATATTAAAGCTAAAGGCGCAGGTTGAGCAGTTGCAGCAAGAGTTATCCGCTGAGCAGGAGATGGTTAGTAATTATCACGATACTAACTCTGCCTTGGCGGCGCAGGTTGAGCAGTTGCAAAGGACTACGTTTGAAGTTGTTTGTGCTTCAGCAATTTTAGGCGTACCAATTCACGAAGAGGAAAGCCACAAATGCCTTGCCGCCCGTGATGCAGAGGTTAAGGCGTTAGCATTTGAGCAGGCAGGAATACCAAAGAAAGCCAAGGCAGGCTGTATCGGTGAATTCAAATTCACTATAGAGGGCGCTCGCTGCTGTCCAGAGTGCTACAACAATGGCCCTGCTAACGACTGCGAAATGTGCGGCGGTGAATCGGGAGAAAACGGCGTTTCAGACTTAACTGTTTCTGTTCCATGGGATTTGTGTAAAGAGATTTGGCTGACAATGAATCAATTTGCAGCGAATGAACTACGCCAGCAGGCTAAGGCAGGTGCGTGATGTTAAGTCTTATTCAGCAACCAACATCAGATACATGCACATCTGCATGCCTTGCCATGTTAACCGGCATACCGGTTGATAAAGTGATTAATGAGTTTCACCAAGGATATTTCAATAGGGATCTAAACCCTTGCGATTACTTAGCAATCAAAGGGATCCAGCACACTGTCAATTCAAACCCTTACAATAATAATTGCGATTGGGGTTGCGCATATCTTGTAGCAGTGCCGTCACTAAATATTGAAGCCGGTATGCACAACATAATCATCGACTGCACCGGTGATGAAATAGCAATACTCGACCCATGCAAAGGTCGTGATGGCAAAAAGCATTATATCAACTGGACGCAAGAGCCAACTGGCAACGAAGTAAACCTGAAAATATGGATGGTTGAGTTGGCTGTGCCAAAGGCTGCGCTGCATCAGTTTAAGGATGGTAAGTGATGAACAAAGAAACAATAAAAGAACTGGCGCTTGCCAACGGCTTTAAATTGAAAGAGCAGCCGGATGGCACAATGGATTTAAATCCGTATGCCTTTGAATTTGCAGCAGCGCTTGAGCGTGTAGCAACAGCTGAGTTAAAGGTGCAGGTTGAGCAGTTGCTTAAGCCGGCAAAAGAGGCGGCAGAGGCTCTTGGTTTTGCATCACACCACCTGCGCGGCAGAGTAAGCGAAAAAATGCTAATGGATATGGCAGAAAAAGCAGACGCATTGATCGGCGCGATAGGTTCAACACCAGCCCAATGCCTTTCAGAACATGACGCAGTTGTCGGCCGCAAGGCTTTCATTGCCGGTGTAAATGCAACTGGCCAAGGCTATAACGGTGAGCTCGGTTTAAGCGATGATGAAATTATTGATTTAGCTGAGCTCTATGTTAGTCGCAAAATACGGCAGCAGGCTAAGGGGGAGTGATGGAATACAAGTTCAAAGCCACACACCACGGCAGTTTACACGGCATACCCTGCTGGATTGATATGAGTGATGAAGTTGCACCAGGAATAAAAGCTAAAGGCGGTTTTATTGGCGAGATTGCACTGGATTTTATGGAGTTGCTGTTTGGCTGCTTTATATGGTGCGCAACGGCATTAAACCCTGATTATGAACCAATGTATGCGATTAAAGTTGGCAAAGCTGTTAGTGAAGATAAGGCAGGTGCAGCATGAGCCAGTGCATAATTTGTGGCAGCAAGAAACTGAAACACCAGGCTGACGATTTGCGTATGCGTTGCGATACCGTCGAATGCATTGATTGCGGTGTCTTGTGCCCGGCAACGCCATGGCGCGATGCAGAAACAAGAATAGCAAGGCTCCATGACAGTGCTTATCGAGCCGGCAAAACTGCTGGCTGGAATGAAGCTAATAACGAAATCAACGAGGCAAAACGCACTGGTGAGCTGGTGCTAATGCTGCCGCATACGGGGTAAGTGATGCGCTATATCACCCAAGGCAGCGAAAGCCCGGAGCGATACGAACTGCTGATTAGCCTAACGCGCATCAGCAGCGAGGATATCAAAGCAGCATTAAAAGACCACCTGGTAACAGGGCTGGCCGATGCCACTGCAGCAGCAGTTAACGGTGTACCGCTAAGCAACTTTACCCGGGCGTTAAAAACACTAAATTACACAGCGGCCACAGTTGAGAAAATAAAAGAACTCGACTGGGCGCGCTTTAAATCAGTTAACTGATAAGTTTTAAGGATTAGAAATGGCAAGAGGCATCAACAAGGTTATTTTGGTCGGCAATCTGGGGCAGGATCCGGAGGTTCGTTATATGCCCCAGGGCGGCGCAGTAGCAAACCTGAGCATTGCCACCAGCGAAACCTACAAAGACAAAGCCACCGGCCAGCCAAAAGAGGTAACCGAGTGGCACAGAGTGGTAATGTACGGCAAGCTGGCAGAAATCGCCGGCGAGTACCTTCGCAAAGGTTCAAAGGTGTACATCGAGGGCAAGCTGAAAACCCGAAAATGGCAGGACCAACAAGGCGTAGAACGTTACACCACTGAGATTGTGGCGAACGAACTGCAAATGCTGGATGGCCAGCCACAACAACCGGCGGCAGCGCAGGGTCAACGCAACAATAATCAGGGCGGATACAGGAGATAACGATGCAGTTAATCAAATTGCCCGAAGTGTTGAAAATGGTGCCGGTGGGTAAAACCACCTGGTACGGTTTAATTAACAGCAAACAAGCGCCGGCACCTATTCAACTGGGTGCCAGATCTGTGGCGTGGGATAAGGCCGATATCGAGGCTTGGATCCTGAAACGTAAAGCCGCTAATGACTCGGATCTGGAAGCGTCAAAAAATTGAAGCGCACAATAATGATAACACAGGTGATAACACAGAATGAAAAATACAGGCTACAAGCCGCTAAAAATGCGGCTTGTCGGTTCCTGTTGGGGCAGCCAGGCCTGACATGAAATTAGTCGCCAAAGTTCACTGTTTGCGGCTGCGAGCTACTGCTTATCGTCACATTCTGTGCACTAATAAATGTGATGTCATCAGGTTGCTCGGGATCGTCCTGCGTATCACAGCTAATGGCTACGGTATAAGTACCGGCATCAATATAACCCAAGCGATAACTGTAGCGAGTTTGTGAATTATCAAAAAATACCGCTGTGCTGGCATACGGCTGATAGGTGTTATTACCACCATTATCAGATAACTCCAGCAGCGGCCTATCCGCGCCACTGTATAGATAAATACTGGCTACCGCTACCCGTTCATCAGCAGGATTAACAGTACATTGGTTATTGAGTAAAAAACCTTCGCTCACTTCACCCTGCAAATGACCGACAGTGCTGTTATCCACTAACCTTAACCCGGTAGGTTTTAATAAATAATCCGGTGTCGCCGGGTTGTTGTTACCGGATGGATTAGCATCGACCAGCGCTTTGCGTAAATCGAACTCCAGGGTGTAATTAAAGGTGCCGCCCGCAGACAGGACTGGCCCTTGCAACCTAAGTTGATTGGAAGGCACTGATAGCGGCACGCGGCTACCGTCAAGCTTCTCAACATAGCTGCCAGCTGCAATATCTAAACGTAACTGACCGTAGCTCCCTGCAGGTACCGTCGCCGCGCTAATCAGAGCCTCAGCTGTCGCTCCCTGTAGCGTCAGTAAATCAACGCCGCGGGTATTAGGGACTACCGAGCCACTTAAGTTACGACACTCATCGTTCGCATCGGATGTAAACTGACCGGAACCGATAGTAAACCTTTGTGGCGATAAACCATTGCCGACCAGCTCGATTCCAGAGAAACAAACCATTACTTTAGCCGCCTCAGTGACTGGGGCATCACTTACCGCAAAGCTGAACACCGCAGTTTGATTTACCGGCACAGCAGTATCACTGTCGGAGCCACAGGCGGTTAGGCCAAGCGCTGTCAGCCCCATCAAAGTCAGTGGAAATATCGCTTTCATCTCTACTCTCCTTTTTCACCCTGTAAACTGAGATATCAGTTAAGGTTATCCTTTGATTATGCTGAGCCTTGCTGACTGACAGATGAATAAAGCTTGCGTAAGAAGTTTATGGTGACGTAAGCATTATTTATGCTACGTCACGCTGGCAGGTACTGGTTATTTTGCGCTAACGCAAGATCGAAGGATAAAGCGAACTTACCACAAAGTGTGGGATCAGCTGTTGCGAGCTGGCGGCAACCACTTTGGTCCGGAAATTGATGACTCTGGCGTTGACCATAATACCGCGCGGGGTAAATACCATAGTACCCGACAACACATAATCAATTTGCTGCAGCATATCCAGTTGACTGTGATTGCGACTAAACACAAAGTCGCCACTTGGGGTTACCTGAATATCCCGAGTCGTTTTGAAATCCACCACACTAATACCAAATTGCTGGAACTGATGAATAAAGGCTTCTGCTAACTGATTACCAATAATATTGGTGCGGTTTAATTCACTGTCCAAATCGACAAAGGAGGCAACTGCCACCCGTGACTCTACCGGAAATAAATGAAAGGTCTCTACCAGCTGCATCGCCATTTGCGCAACATAATCGTTCAGCTGCTTGTTTGAATTGAGACTGGTGACATATTGATGCGGCACCATCCAGCCGTTCTGCTTGACTCCCTGTTGATTGGTCGGCAGAGGAGTAATGCCGCTATCTTTTCCATGATCATGATAATGCCGACGCATTTCAGTATGGCAATTACCTTTGCTGTCACAACGGCTGTAGCCATCCTCTACCCTGTGATAGCTGTAGCAACCACTCAACAGTGTGACAGCGCCTAATAGCGCCAGACTTACTTTTTTCATTCTTAGCTCCTTGATTCCGACATAAGATGTCGCATTCTTTTCGGCTTATGTTGGCTAAACTTTAGCAAAAGACGAAGAAAAGTCACAAGGCGGTAAAGGTGATAACGGCGAAAGAAAAATGCAAACCGGTTGTCAGGGCGACAACCGGTGCGGAAAAAACTAACGATGCGCTGCTTATCCCTGTTTTAACTTTAGAATAGCGTCATGCTTTTGTTGCAGAATCGCGTTGTAGACCGCTGCGGGCACAAAGGTGCGGGCAGCCGAAATCACTCTTTTGCTATCAATCTGAATTAACCGTGCGTTTAACATCACCCCCGCCTGATGCGTAGTGATAGTACCGGTTACTACATATTTGATTGGCAATTCCGCTGATAGCTCGCTAAAGTCCCGGCTTAACACAAAGTCACCTTTGTCGGTCACCCGAATATAATCAGTAACTTTGAAATCCAATACCGGCACACCGAACAGATGTAGATCGTAAATAATAGCTTCGCTCAGATGATTAGAAAACACCGAGCCTTGCTGTAAATCCGACTCAACAAAAGCCAGATCAGTCACCGCGACCATTGCCTGCTCTTCTACCCGATGGTGATTAGCCATTAATTCGTGCACCAGATTACGGGCATAATGATCCAGTGTCACCAGTGGCGTCTGTCGGAAATGTTGTGGCGCCGATTGCACTGAGAATGCCTGCTGCTCCAGGATCCGCTGCTCACGCGCCAGCTCACCGCGCATGGTAACAGCATTCTCTGGCACAACTTTGGCAGCTGGCGGTGTTTGCGAACAAGCAGTCAATCCGGTCAGAGCAAGTGCTAATAACAAATAAGGTTTCATGGTTTCTCTCCGATCCGATCACTTCGATATAAATAATTGCCTCTTTTGAGCATTTTCTCGGCACTCCAGGTGACATTATCCGGAATATAATCCGTTGCTGCCGCCAGCACTTGCTGAGTCTGGATATCAATCAACCGTACATTGACTACCACACCATCCTCCTGCGGCGCATAGGTTCCGCTTAACAGGATACGTGCCTGGTGCTGGTGTTGCAGTTCCGATAATAACCGGGAAAAGCCTTGTTCATGATCCGCTTTTAGCAACACCGCTGCCCGCAAACGTAAATCAATAACGTTATAGCCACGCTGCACTGCCGCTGTCAGCATACTTTCAGCCAGTTGGTTAGCCAGGTCAATTTGCTGGCTGTTACTGTCTTCCAGGGTTAATTGGCGTACCGGCAAAAAACTACTTACGGCAATCCCATGCCGCCACTGGTTTTCAGCACCTGACACCGGATTAAACAGTTGCACCGCTAAACGATCGGTATAAAACCCCAACGGTTGCGGACTTAAACCCGTCGCCTGTACCTGCCTGATGGGCAGCGGTACGGTTAACCCGGTACTCTGTTGACGGGCACAGCCGCTCAGCGCTATTAACACACTAAGCAGCAGGCCGGCAGAAAGCTTATTCATAATCACCTCTTGCTGGTTACTACTAATGCTGTTAGCAAAAAACAGGCCACAACAAGAGATGATTTTTTGACTAGACGCTGAACGGGTATTTGATTGCCGGATGGTACTGGTAATCGTGCAATACGAAATCGTCAGTGGTAACCCAGGTTTCCAGATCGGTTAAGCTGCGGATCTCGGGATTAATAGTTAAACGCGGCGAGGGATAGGGTTCACGCTGCAGCTGCAGTTTTAACAGCTCCAGCTGATTTTCGTAAACGTGAGCATTGGCAATTTTATGGTAGGCCTTACCCGCTATGTGGCCGGTGATTTGCGCCATAAGCGCCAGTAATACGAAACATTGTACCTGATTAAAATTCAGTCCCAGCGGTACATCACAGCTACGTTGATAAGACGTCAGATACAGCTTATCTCCCAGTAAACTAAAGGTATGGGTATGCATGCAGGGCCGCAGACAACCAAGCTCAAACTCACCAGGGTTATAAAAGGTCAGGATCTCGGCACGATCGTCGATCCCCTTGCTCAGGTTGCTGACGATTTTTGCCAGTTGATCTAAAGTTGAGCCATCGGGCTTCTGCCAACGCCGGCCTTGCACACCATATACCCGGCCCATATCATCTTCACCCTTACGATGCGGGTTATCTAACCAGGCCTGATTTTCGTTGGCATTCGCGTTCCAGGTATTACAACCGATAGCACGGAATTGTGCGGCACTGTCATAACCCCTTAAGTATCCTAACAATTCAGCTATCGCTGCTTTGTAATAACTTTTACGTGTCGTCAGCAGCGGGAATTGATTATTGCCAACATCATATTCCAGATCAGCATTAATGACTGTCAGACAGCGGGTACCGGTACGGGCATTCTCAACCCAGATGCCTTCATCAACAATACGCTGACATAACTGTAGATATTGCCTCATGATTTAACTCCCCGCCGCGCTTGTTGCCGGGCGTAGAGCACTATGCCAAAGCCGGCAATAACCATTGGCAGACATAACCACTGCCCCATCGTCATCCCAAGTGACAACACGCCAAGATGGGCGTCTGGCTCACGGAAAAACTCTACCGTAAAGCGCGCGATACCGTAGCCGGCTAAAAAGACACCGCCCAATACGCCTTGTGCCGGCTTTAATTGTCTAATCAGAATAATCAAAACAAACAATAACATGCCTTCCAGAGCGACATGATAGAGCTGTGACGGATGGCGCGCCACATCGCCACCGGTGGGAAAGACCATCGCCCAGGGTACGTCGGTTGGCCGGCCCCACAGTTCTCCATTGATAAAATTGCCAATACGTCCGGCAGCCAGCCCCAACGGGATCAGTGGGGCAACAAAGTCACCCAGTGCCAGGTACGGTTTTTGGTATTTGCGGGCAAACAAGGCCATCGCAAGCAATACACCTAATAACCCGCCGTGGAATGACATACCGCCTTCCCAGATCCGAAATAAATATAATGGGTCCTGCTGCAAATAGCTGAATTGATAAAACAGGATATAACCAATCCGTCCGCCTAATAACACCCCAAGAAAACCATAAAACAACAAATCGCTGACCTGTTCCTTATTCCAGCCCGAATTGGCTTTCGCCGCCTGCCGGTTCGCCAGCCACCAGGCAATCGCAAACGCGACCAGGTACATCACGCCATACCAATGGATCTTCACCAGGCCCAAGTCCAGCAGGACTGGATTAATATCTGGAAATTGCAGCGGTGTCGTTGTCATAACAGTCCTTTTATGTGTTCTAAGCCAATACCATGCGGGCCGAGACCACTAACAAAAAGATCCCGAACACCCGCTTAATGGTCATTACCGGTAACTTTTGTGTCAGGCTGGCACCAATGGAAGTAGTAAAAATGGAGGTACTAATCACACCCAGTAAAGCAGGTAAATAGATATAACCAATAAAACCGGCATTAAGCTGATAATGCTGCCACCCGGCACTGACATAACCGACTGTACCGAAAACAGCAATGGCGATACCACTGGCCGCGGCGCACCCGATAGCGCGGCGCATATCTACAGAAAAATAGTTCAGCATCGGCACGATTAGGGCTCCCCCACCAATGCCGAGTAACGCAGCAAAGCTACCCAGCAGTGCGGCAAAACTGCCAAGTGGGATCAGACCGGGCAGCGCAGCTTTGCCAGTGGTACTTTGTGAAATCAGCATACGCAGCGCCAGTATCCCCACGGCAACACCAAAAATCAATTGCAGTGTATTACCACTCAGATTATGTGCCAGGTAACCCACCAGCAGTGCGCCGATTCCGGCACCCAGCATCACCGGCAGGGCAATATTCCAGCTCACGTTATTACGTTTATGATGCGCTCGGACCGATGACACTGAGGTGATAATAATAGAAGCCAGCGAGGTTGCAATCGCTACCACCATTGCATGCTCAGCCGGAATAACATCAAAAAAGGGTAATAGTACTACTAACACCGGCACGATAATCAGGCCACCGCCAATACCCAATAAGCCTGCCAGTAAACCCACTACGGCGCCTAAGGCGGCGGTTAACAAGAAGATGCTTAACAAAAGTGATTACTCAGCAACACAAGATAGCCCTAGTGTACCAGAAGCCGTTGGCTGCTGCAGTAGGGTTAAGCGCTGGCTCATCTTAGCTTGCGTCAGGCCCGGACCTGGGCTAACAGCTGCTTTTGTTCCAAAAAGCGCTGTACCTGCAGCCGTACTTGTTTTGGCGAGTGACAACAGAGGACTTCTGGTAACAGTAATGCCAGCTCCGACAAATCAACCCGCCGCAATAACCACTTTATCCGCGCCAAATTGCTGCTATTCATACTAAAACGCCGGAATCCCATGGCCGCCAGTAACAACACCCCTGCTGGTTCACCACCCAGCTCGCCACAGATACTGATCGGAAACTTTAACGCTTGCGCCTGCTGGCCCAATTGATACAGCGCGCGCAGTACGGCAGGGTGTAGCGCATCATAGAGGTTAGCAACCCGGGCATTATTACGATCCACGGCCAGCAGATACTGCGTTAAATCGTTGGTACCAACCGAACAGAAATCGACCTTTTCAGCCAGCTCCGGCAATAAGTATAAAACCGAAGGCACCTCAATCATCACGCCAATTTTCGGTTTTGGTAAGGCAATACCCAGCTCGTCGCTAACCTCAAAGCAAGCTTGGCGAATTAAGCGCACCGACTCATCGACTTCCGCTAAATCACAAACCATCGGCAGCAGAATATGCAGATTATTTTGGTCAATATTGGCCTTGATCATCGCCCGGATTTGCACCAGAAAAATTTCCGGATGATCCAAGGTTAACCGGATACCACGCCAGCCTAGAAACGGGTTTTCTTCGATAATACTGAAATAAGGTAAGGCTTTATCACCGCCAACATCCAGCGTACGCATCACCACGGTTTTCCCCGGATAACCGGTTAACACCTTCGTGTAGAGCTCGACCTGCTCTTGCTCGGTAGGAAAACGACTGCGGATAATAAACGGAAATTCAGTTCGGTATAAACCAACGCCATCCGTGTACTGGGCGTTTTGGTTCTCCAGCTCTACCGCCAGACCGGAATTCACCATAAATTTAAAGCGCTCACCACATTGCGACTGTGACGGCAAGTGAATTTCTTCCTGATACCTGGCATGCAAGGCGACGTCTTCACTGATCAGTCGCAGGTATTCATTACTGACCGCCTCGGTTGGCGACAGCAAAATCAAGCCCTGGTAACCGTCAACGATAACTTTTTGTTCATGCCAGTGTAAAAGAGGTAGTTCGCTGACCCCCATTACCGCTGGGATCCCCAGCGCTCTGGCCATAATAGCAGCGTGCGAGTTGACTGATCCGCGCAATGACACCACGGCAACTAACTGCTCGCGTGGAATTTCGGCCAACATGGTCGCGGTCACTTCATCGGCAACTAATACCACTTTTTCCGGCAACTTGGCCCGGCGCTGTTCGGTATCCAGCAAATTATTCAGCACCCGCTGCCCCAGATCGCGGATATCCAAACCACGCTCACGCAGATAAGGATCTTCCATATCATCAAACTGGCGGGCAAAACGCTCTACAACCCGCTTCAAGGCACTTTTGGCACACCAGCCTTCAGCAATTTGCTCTTCAATCTCCCGCCCCAGGCTGGCGGCATCCAGTAACTGGTGATAAACATCAAAAATCGCCAGCGCATCTTCCGGCAAATGTTGTGACATCCGCTCGGCCAGACGATTAAATTCCGCTTTAGTAATCTTTACTGCGCGATAGAACAGCGCCAGTTCTTTTTCCGGATCATCGGCTTTTTTCAGTGAAATCGCGGCAAAATCGCTGGCAGGCTGCAGCACATAAGCCTTACCTATCGCCATTCCCGGCGCACCGGGTAACCCATGCAACTGTGTTGCCTGTTGTTGGTAACTTGGACTGCGGCTGGCTGCATCACGCATTTCAGCATTAGCCAGCACTGATGCCAGTTGCACGCCGAGGGTCACCAAAAAGGACTCTTCATCTTCGCTAAAGACGCGCTCTGCAGATTGCTGAATCGTCAGCACGCCCAGCACTTTGCGATGATGGATAATAGGGCAGCCTAAAAACGCCGAAAAGCGATCTTCGCTGACCTCTGGCGTGACTTTAAATCGTGGGTGTAATTGGGCCTGAGCCAGATTGATGGGTTCTTCCCGTTGGCCAACCCAACCAATCAAGCCTTCGGAAAAACCAATCGACACTTTGCCAACGGCATCCTGATTTAAACCATCAGTTGCCATTAGCATAAAATGCTGCTGTTCATAATCGGCAAGATAGACCGAGCAACATTCGGTGGCTAACGCGTGTTTAATACTACTGACCAAGCCAGCGAGCGCCTTGTTAAGTATCGGCTCCTGTGCCACATCCTGAACAATACGCCGCAACTGGCCTAACATACTAACCTCATTAATTTGAAGGTTGTTTATGGTTTACGTTTACTGCTATCCCGGCGAATAAAAGGCAAAGCGACCGGAGCGAATTCTTTCATAACCTTGCGATACACTTCCCGTTTAAAGGAAACCACCTGCCGCACCGGATACCAATAACTGACCCAACGCCAGCTATCAAACTCGGGGTGACTGGTTTTCGCCAGATTTACGTCTTCTTCCCGGCAAGTCAGTCGTAGTAAAAACCACTTTTGCTTTTGCCCAATACACACCGGGTTACTGTCTTTACGAATCAGTCGTTTTGGCAGCTTATAGCGTAACCAATGTTTGGTTGTCGCAATAATTTCTACGTCTTCGGGCCTTAGCCCAACTTCTTCGTGCAGTTCACGGTACATTGCCTGTTCGGGAGTTTCCCCGTCGTCAATACCGCCCTGTGGATATTGCCAGGAATGCTGACCATATCGTTTCGCCCAAAACACCTGTCCATGGGTGTTACAAATCACTATGCCGACATTGGGCCGGAAACCCTCGGCATCGATCACACTAACCTCAAGCAAGTCTCTGTCTGCTATAGCAAAGATTCTTTCACAAAGTTGCCGTGGCGGCAAACGGTATTTTCAGCTTACTTCACACAAGTTATCCACAGCAAGATAAGTTTAAGCGGCAACACTGTGAACTTTTTCACAGAGTCTGTGCATAAAGCCTTGGATAAGCCAGAGTTAATCACTGGATAACTTCTTGTCCCTGTCGAAATCAAGATTTAATAAATAGGTTTTTATATTAAATTTCATTTAGTTAGCTAATTAACCGACTGCCAGCTTAGCAGCTTTGTCTGTGCATAAGTTAGTTTGCTGCGTTTTTAAGCAGCCGTCACAGCAAAAAAATGCTAGGGTAATAATTCACTTAGCTAACGAACGTCACGATGCCTGCTGCCCCTGCTAACCTTGATCAAATACTCGCCCGTTGTCAGCAGATTGCCGGCCTGACACTTGGCCAATTGGCGGCTGAATTACAGGTGCCGGTTCCTGCCGATTTGCGGCGTGATAAAGGCTGGGTGGGCCAACTATTGGAATTAGCGCTAGGCGCCAGCGGTGGCTCACAAGCGATCCATGACTTCCCGCACCTTGAGCTCGAGCTAAAAACCCTGCCCATTGACCGACATGGCAAGCCGCTGGAAAGTACCTATGTTTGTGTTGCCCCCCTTACCGGGGCAACCGGGCAACAATGGCCTGAATCCTGGGTCTGCCGCAAACTGAGCCGCGTCTTGTGGTTACCGATACTAGCAGAGCGAGATATGGCACCGGCCGATAGGATTATTGGTCAGGGCTTTATCTGGCAACCCGACGCCGCGCAGCAGGCTTTACTGCGACAAGACTGGGAAGAGCTGATGGAGCTGATTGCACTGGGACGTTTGGCTCAAATTAAAGGCGCGCATGGTAAGGTATTACAGCTGCGCCCCAAAGCCGCTGACAGTAAAGCACTGACAGCGGCTATTGGTGCTGATGGCAGGCCAGTACTTAGCCTGCCACGCGGTTTTTATCTAAAAGTGGCTTTTACCCGGGCTATCTTAGCGCAGGCATTTGGATTAGAGAGCGAGCGTTAACGTACCGGCAGGTCAAACTTGCTGAACATCCTGTCAATTTCTTCCTGACTACGCAAAGCATTGGCTTTTTCTACAACATCTTTAGTCAGGTGCGGTGCAAAGCGCTCGATAAAGTCGTACATATAGGTGCGTAAAAACGCGCCCTTACGAAAGCCAATTTTGGTAGTAGAGGCATCGAATAAGTGACTGGCATCCAGCGCGACTAAATCCTGGTCCAGCACCGGGTCGATGGCCATGGAAGCGATAACCCCCACCCCCAAGCCAAGCCGGACATAGGTTTTAATGACATCGGCATCTGTGGCAGTAAACACGATTTGCGGTTCCAGTTGCCGGGCGGCAAAGGCGCGATCCAACTCCGAACGTCCGGTAAAGCCGAAGACATAGGTAACAATCGGAAAACGCGCTACATCCTCAATTTGTACTTTGTGGCTAAGTTGAGCAAGCGGATGATCTTTACGGACGATCACGCTCCTGTTCCAGTGATAACAGGGCAACATCACCAAATCGTTGTATAGGTGTAACGCCTCAGTGGCAATGGCAAAGTCCGCATCACCACGCGACGCTGCTTCGGAAATTTGTTGCGGCGAACCCTGATGCATATGCAAAGAGACCCGCGGGAACTTTTGCATAAAACTACGAATCACCGGTGGCAGTGCATAGCGGGCCTGAGTATGCGTTGTGGCAATATTCAACTTGCCCTGATCTGGCAGCGTATGCTCTTTGGCGATGGCTTTGATATTTTCCACTTTCGCCAAAATTTGCTGCGCAATCTCTATCACCTCGCGACCTGCCGGGGTAACGTGCGTCAAATGTTTGCCGCTCCGCCCAAAAACCTGAATACCTAACTCATCTTCCAACATTCGAATTTGCTTGCTGATACCCGGTTGGGAGGTATACAAACTTTCAGCGGTGGATGAGACATTCAGATTATGATTCATCACCTCAACGATATAGCGTAATTGTTGTAATTTCATCGCTAAAGATCCTTTCTAACCAAATGTCACTATACCTGATGACAGAGATATTCCAATAGCTTTCTATACTAGCAGTTTCTATATCAAAATGTTGTTAGGCGAAAGTCTATACTACCGCACTTGCAGCAGATGAATTTTTGGCGCAACTTTTGCTTAAGCTAATAAATAGCAAAATTGGTTTTAGTGGTAGAACGACGGAGCATAAACAACGCCAAAGCTTGGCTGTTCATCTGTGGTTTTTCCGATTAAGATGTTGGCATATCCTGAAAGACAGAGGTGTAAATGGTCTTACCCCTGATCATCACGCTAATCTTAGCTTTGGTGATTATCGCGATTACCGTTAATGTGATGCAACAGCATCGGGAGCGGTTACGGGCATTGAAACGTGCTGAATATACGAAGCTACGACATGGTCTGGAAGAAACAGAAGAAATTTTGTTTAACGCCGCCAATGTCCCGCTATCTACCGGCCTATCGTTGATGTTACTAAGACGGATCAGTTATCTGTTACGAGCCATGGTCGAATTGGAGCCAACGGCAAAAGATCTGCAGCAACGACTTGATGAAACCGAAAAGCGCGTCAGCGAACTGAGTAATGCCCAACAAGCAATCGCAGATATACCGGGCCTGCCTGACAACGATCAACAATTACTTGCCATGGTTAAAGGTATTAAGAAACTCAGAACCCTGCTGCGGGCTGAGCATGCCAGAGGTAACATGGATACCCAGTTAGTTATCGATGAAGATCGCCGGTTAGATTTACTGCAATTGCGAATAAATGTTGAGAGCCAATTAAAACGTGGTCGTAACGCCCGAGCCAATAATATGTTGGGCTCTGCACGTCAATATTTTGAAAAAGCGTTGACTGTATTGCGTCATACCAGTCACCAGAATGATTATGTTACTAATCGTATTTCAGAAGCCCAAATGGCGCTGGAAGAAATTACCGTTGAACTCAAGCAGGGTAATGCGCGGGATATCGAAAAACGTGGTGAAAAAGAGAATAAAGATATCGATGAGCTCTTTGCGCCAAAACGCAAATGGTAATAACAAAACAGGGCCCTGGGGCCCTGTTTTGTTAAACACAACGCTGGCTATTTATCAGTAACGACCCAACGGCCATTCTCATACCAGGCCGACCAGCCGGTCGCTTTACCATTCTGCTCGGTCATTACATACTGCTGCTTAGTTTTGCGGCTATAACGCACTATAGCTGGGTTACCTTGCTTATCCTGCTCCGGCGCATCGGCCAGATAGAAAAACTTTGGCGACAGCCGGTCACGAAATTGCTTTAACTCACTCACCAGTGGCGCGCGGGTTTCACGTGATTTCGGGAAGTTTGCCGCTGCCAGAAACACACCTGAAGCCCCATCGCGCAACACAAAATAGGTATCCGACTTCTCACATTTTAACTCTGGCAAATGAACCGGATCTTCTTTCGGAGGAGCCGCTTCGCCGTTGCGTAATAACTTACGGGTGTTTTTACACTCGCTGTTAGTACAGCCAAAATATTTACCAAAGCGGCCGGATTTTAACTGCATCTGCGCGCCGCACTTATCACATTCAATCTCAGGGCCCTCATAACCCTTCAGCTTGAAGTTGCCCTGCTCCACCAAGTAGCCATCACACTGTGGATTGTTACCACAAACATGCAGTTTGCGCTGCTCATCAATCAGGTACGAATCCATCGCGGTACCACATTTAGCACAGCGTTTTTTCTGACGTAGCGCTTCGGTTTCCAGTTCATCATCGGCAACATGCACCGCTTCTTCGCCTGACACCAGATTCATCGTCGTAGTACAGCGCTCTTTGGGTGGTAAGTTGTAACCCGAACACCCGAGGAATACGCCGGTAGAAGCCGTACGAATCCCCATCTTGCGACCGCAGGTCGGACAATCAATATCGGTTAACACAAACTGGTTGACGCGCATCCCACCTTGCTCTGGCTCCAATTCAGCGGTTTGCAATTTTTGGCTAAAGCCCTGATAAAACTGGTCCAGCTCACGGCGCCAGCTTAATTGCCCTTTCGCAATATCATCCAGCTTCAGCTCCATATTGGCAGTAAAATCGTAATTCATCAGATCATCGAAGTTTTCAACCAAGCGGTCCGTTACAATTTCCCCCATTTTTTCGGCGTAAAACCGCTTATTTTCCACCCGAACATAGCCACGTTCCTGAATAGTGGAAATAATGGCGGCATAGGTCGAGGGCCGTCCAATACCACGTTTTTCCAGCTCTTTTACCAGGCTGGCTTCGCTAAAGCGGGCTGGCGGTTTGGTAAAGTGTTGTGCTGCAATAAGGTCCTGCAAACTCAGGACTTCGCCGGTTTTCACATCAGGTAGCTCGGCTTCTTCTTCGCCTTTGCGCTTTACTGCTGGTTGCACCCTGGTCCAGCCGTCAAAACGCAGTACCCGGCCTTTCGCTTTCAATTCAAAATCCGCTGCACTGACGGTGATATTGGTCACATCATATTGCGCAGCCGGCATCTGACAGGCCACAAACTGGCGCCAAATTAATTCATAGAGCTTACGGGCATCGGCTTCCATATCAGTCAGGGCCGATGCCAACACCGTGACGTCGGATGGCCGCACGGCTTCGTGAGCCTCTTGTGCATTGGCTTTGCTACCGTAACTGATTGGCTCCGCAGGCAGATAGGCTGGCCCAAAGGTATCGCCAATATATTCCCGACACTGATTGACGGCATCGACACTCAGGTTGGTCGAGTCGGTACGCATGTAGGTTATATGACCTGCTTCATAAAGCCGCTGCGCCAACATCATCGTTTTTTTCACCCCGTAACCAAGACGGGTACTCGCGGCTTGTTGCAGGGTTGAAGTGATAAAAGGTGCCTGTGGCTTACTGCTGCTCGGTTTATCTTCGCGCTCGACGACGCGGTATTCAGCCTGGCGTAATATCGCCAGTGCCGCATCGGCAGCGGCTTTATTTACCGGGTTAAAGGTTTTGCCGGCATGTTTCTGTACCGCAAGTTGCAGTGGCGCCTTGGCGGCAGTCAAGGTATCGGCATCGATACTCCAGTACTCCTCCGGTACAAAGGCTTTAATTTCCCGTTCCCGTTCTACCACTAACCGCACAGCGACCGATTGCACCCGGCCTGCGGATAGCCCGCGGGCAACCTTTTTCCACAGCAGTGGCGATACCATAAAACCGACCACCCGATCGAGGAAACGTCGTGCTTGCTGGGCATCGACCTGGTCCAGATTCAAAGCACCTGGCACCTGGAAGGCCTGGGTAATGGCATTCTTAGTAATTTCGTTAAAGACCACCCGCTTAAATTTTTGCTCATCACCACCAATGACTTCACGCAAATGCCAGGCAATCGCCTCCCCTTCACGGTCTAAGTCCGTTGCCAGATAAACCGTATCCGCTTTCTCAGCCAAGGCTTTGAGCTCTTTCACCACTTTTTCTTTGCCGGGCAGAATTTCATAGCGGGCTTTCCAGCCATGCGCCGGATCAATCCCCATCCGATCCACCAGGGCCTGATATTCCTTCTCGGCTTTACTCAGGCTTTTATCCGTGGTTTTGGCTTTATCTTTGCTGCTACTCGTGGGCAGATCCCGGATATGCCCCACACTGGATTTAACGATAAAATCGCTACCCAAATATTTATTAATGGTTTTCGCTTTTGCCGGTGATTCAACTATAACCAGTGATTTTGCCATTTTTAATCCAAAGATCCTTCAGCACGACGCCCTAGTCTGACGCCCCTTTTTTAAACGTATATCCGCAAACCGTTATTGTGACAAGTGTCTAAACTGATTATTATGCCTGTTGGCTGGTTTTTTCGCTGAATTGACCAGTCTCTGACCATCTAAAAAAATGAAGCATAACATCCCGCGACCAAAAACAACAAAAACAGCGTCGCAACAAATAAGGATAAATATTGAAATGCAAGCTTATGAAGCCAATTTTGACGGCCTGGTAGGGCCGACGCACAACTATGCCGGTTTGTCAGTCGGTAATGTTGCCTCTTTAAACAACGCTAAAAACGCTTCCAGCCCGAAGCAAGCAGCCAAACAAGGGCTGCAAAAAATGAAAGCCCTGCACGATCTGGGTATGTTACAAGGCGTGTTAGCACCACAAGAGCGGCCAGACCTGGCTGCGCTGCGCCGGTTAGGATTTAGCGGTACTGACACCCAGGTGATTACTCAGGCTGCAACACAAGCGCCAGAGGTTTATCGTGCGGTCTGTTCAGCATCCAGCATGTGGACAGCTAACGCGGCAACGGTATCGCCGAGCGCTGACACCGCTGATGGCAAGGTCCATTTTACCCCTGCGAACCTGACCAATAAGTTTCATCGCTCGTTAGAGCCGGAAACTACCGGACGTATTTTGCGGGCGATGTTTAATGATAGCCGCCATTTTGCACATCATCAGCACTTACCGGATAACGATCATTTTGGTGACGAGGGCGCCGCTAATCATACGCGCTTATGCAGCGACTACGCCAAAGCCGGTATCGAGCTGTTCGTTTATGGCCGTCACGCCTTTGATAGCAGTAAACCCGCACCGCAACGTTACCCGGCCCGGCAAACGCTGGAAGCCTGTCAGGCAGTGGCACGTTTACATGGCTTAAGTGATACTGGCACGGTTTATCTACAACAAAACCCGGCAGTGATCGATCAGGGCGTGTTTCACAATGATGTTATTGCGGTAGGTAACCGTAATGTGCTGTTTTATCACCAGCAAGCATTTTTAGACACCCAGCAGAAACTGGCTGAAATCCGGCAGAAATTTGGTGAAGCCAGCCCGCTGCATTTTATTGAAGTTAAAGATCAACAGGTTTCAGTCGCCGATGCAGTCAATACCTACTTGTTTAACACCCAATTAATAAACCTGCCATCCGGTGAAATGGTGATTATCGCGCCTACCGAATGTCAGGAGCACGCCGGTGTGTATCGCTATCTCACCGAATTATGCGAACAGGATACGCCCATTCGCCAGGTTAAATATTTTGATGTTAAACAAAGTATGCGCAACGGTGGCGGCCCAGCCTGCTTGAGACTGCGTGTCGTGCTAACCGAACAGGAACGTCAGGCTGTTAATCCGGCAGTATTGATGTCCGATGCACTATTCGGGCGTTTAAATACCTGGGTCGATAAGCACTATCGCGACCAGTTAAGCGAAGCTGATCTGGCCGATCCACAGCTGATGATTGAATCGCGCACTGCTTTAGATGAGTTAACCCAAATTCTGCAGTTAGGTTCGGTTTATAGTTTTCAGCGTTAAGTTCTAGTACTAACTAGCTACCGTATTTTTCTGGTAGTGCATAATATAAAAAGGAGCCGACTGGCTCCTTTTTAGTTATCATCAATCACATTAGTCCGCTGTAGCGCAGTTGGCTACCACGCCAAACGGGTTATCAGGAGGCGCTATGTTCTCTTGAGTAACATCTGCCGCAGCCACCGGTAGGGCATACTCTCGGTAGCTAATATTTTCGGTACCGGCAGCAAAGCCCGAAACCTGCAACCTTACGTCTAACCACGGGGCGACATCTCTTGGATAAGTCACGTTGAAGACGGCAATCCCTTCATTATTAGAGGTCACGGTTCTGGGCACTGTCGCCAGATTGCCTGGAGTGAGCTGATTGTCACCATTAAAGTCTTCGCCACTATCCATGATGCCGTTGAAATTAACATCTTCTGTTACACAAGAGGCGGTGGTAACTGCAGCCCAAACTTTAAAAGTCTCCGGTGGTGGTGGCGATTTTTCCCAGTAGCCTTTACGGTACCCAAGTGAGACAACTGCAAGATTTAGTGGTTGGTTAGTTACTGGATTACCTGACGCATCAGTGACAATAATCGAGAACTCTTTCCGATAAAGGCTCGGGCTCGGCAATTCAACAGTATTACCAGTACCAAAGCGGAAAAACAGTGTCCGGCCACCAACACTAATATCGGTTGTATCCGCAATACTACTATTGTTGACCAAAGAAGCATTCACCACAAGATTCCTCTGCTCAACACCAGCTCCAGTATTGAGGTCAGCAGTAAATGATGTCGTTGCTACACCTTGAGAGTTAGTGATCGCAGTTCCGGAGCTGATAGAGCCTCCGGCGCTATTTTCAAGCGAAAATGCGACCAGCTGGTTTTTGACAGGGTTATTATTGGCGTCGCGGACAATAGCACGAATTGCGCTGCTTTCACCCGGAATTACCTGAGCAGGAAATGCCTGCACTTCTACTATACTTGGGTTTACTGCTATAAATTCCACCAACCTTTGGGTATTAACCTCATTATCGCCACCACGAGCAGATATGGTAGATAAACCTGCAAAAGCTGACCGTATGAAGACTTCAGCCTGACCATCTGTTCCAGTCGTAGTTTGAGCAACTACTTGAGCAGTCGCTAAACCTGCCTCCGTCTCAGCAATTTGGCCCCGCGTAGTCGAGAATAGCACTGGGCTATTAGCATTCGGAATACCATCTGTTAGCCACTCGAGTCGTAATGACTCCGGTTGATTTAACTCAATTTCCGGAACTTGCAGATCATCGGCAGGTAAAAAAACGAAACTATCGGCTTTAACACTGATTGCAAAGGTTTGACTTAAGCCTAACGCAGTGACCGTAACGGTATCGTCACCACTCATCGCTGCGTTATATTGAATACTGACCTGACCATTATTGCCCGTTGTCGGATTCGTCTGACTCAATGCATTACCTAATGCCGACGTTACCTGAAGTTGCTGATTCGCAATCCCCTGACCAGCAGAGTCTTGCAGGGAAAAGTTGAAGGTAACCTGATCGCCGAGCACCACGGCTGAGGGGGCAACCACCTCAAGGATAGTGCCAACTACCCGCACCATTATTACGTCCTCAACGCCACCAACTCTGGCACTAACTCGGATGTCACGAATTGACTTATCAATTTGACTGGTCAGTTTTGCCTTGGCAACACCATCTTGTTCTGTCGTACTGGAAACAATTTCCAATTCACCAGAGTCCGCAGAAAACACAACTGGGATATCCGCCAACAAAACATTATTAGCATCCCGTACCAATGCAGAGAGCTGAATTGCCTCTGACGCTCCCGATCCCAGTTGGGTGCGATCTGCCAAAACGCGAACGCTGGAAATAGTAACACCGGTTTCACCACCTCCATCTCCGGCAGACTGAAACCCAACTGCTCGACTGGCACGGACGGTTTCGCCTTCGCTATAGGTTGCGGTGAGCAAGCCTGCACCGCTTACCGTACCGACATTGAGCGTCAGGGTGGCGACACCATTACTGTCTGTCAACGCAGTGCCGGTATTACTGGATAACGACGCCAGACCTTCTCTGTCAATGGTAAAGGCAATGACTTTGCCAGCGATGGCCGCGTTTTGGGTTGCGGTTAATGTCGCTCTAACGGTTAATGGCTGGCTTGCAGAAAGCGAGCTGTTAGCCGCGCCAGTGGCATTAAGGAGTTCAACTTGCAAAGTGTAAACAGGTGTCGAGCCAGAGCCTCCGCCGCCTGACCCGCCACCGCTTTCTAAAGTACCGCCACCGCCACAAGCTGACAGTGCGAAAATAACAATCACAACCCAGAGTTGCCGGATGCTCAGCATGAAAACTCTCCCTAGCTCTTTTTATATAGTTTTGTTAATTCTGTATCTTAAACTAATAAATATCCAGCCGGCAGCGTTATTTAAAAAAAATTATTCCTGATCTGCCATGCAGCTGCACAAACTGTTACCCTATAATTATTACCAGTATTAGATGATGAGTAAGATGACAACAACTAAAAAACTCAGCCTGACCGCCCGTATCGTGTTAGGTATGACGGCAGGCATCGCCGTGGGCTTTTTCTTCCAATGGTTATTGGCAGGAGCGGATGAACGCCATTTAACGCTGCTTGGTATGTCGTTACCGCTTAAAGCTTTTTTTGTTGACGGTATTTTTCACGTCGGCGGTGAGATTTTTATCGCCAGCTTAAAAATGTTGGTGGTGCCGCTGGTATTTGTTTCACTGGTTTGTGGTACCTGTTCCTTGTCGGATACCTCTAAGCTGGGCCGCCTTGGTGGAAAATCTATCGGGCTCTATATTCTGACTACGGCGCTGGCAATTAGTTTGGCGATCGGCGCAGCGCTACTGGCCAGCCCCGGCAACGGCGTTGAAATGCAAAGCGATGCGACTTTTGACGTTAGTTCTGCCCCTACCCTGGCACAGGTATTTATTAATATTTTCCCAAGTAACCCGATTCAATCGATGGCTTCCGGCAATATGCTACAGATTATTGTCTTTGCCGTGTTGTTTGGTTTAGCGGTTGCCTTGAGTGGGCAGGCAGGTGAACGGATTGCAGCATTATTCAATGATTTTAATGAAATCATTATGAAGCTGGTGACGTTACTAATGAATCTGGCACCCTATGGCGTGTTTTTCCTGATGGCCAAGCTATTTACCACCCTAGGCTTTGAAACCATTGCCAGTTTATTAAAGTATTTTTTAGTGGTGCTCTTTGTCCTGCTGTTCCATGGCCTGGCGGTTTATCCTACGCTGCTGAAAACACTAACCGGTTTAAATCCGCTGATATTTTTACGTAAAATGCGCGATGCGGCGCTGTTTGCTTTTAGCACTTCCAGCAGCAATGCCACCTTGCCGGTGACTATGGAAACGGTAAATAAAAAACTTGGTGTTAATAACAGTATCAGCTCTTTTACCGTTCCATTAGGGGCAACCATTAATATGGACGGTACGGCAATTATGCAGGGGGTTGCGACGGTATTTATTGCCCAGGTTTTTGGCGTGGATCTGAGCCTCACGGATTATCTGATGGTCATTCTAACCGCAACCCTGGCATCAATTGGTACAGCAGGCGTCCCCGGTGTCGGCTTAATTATGCTGGCAATGGTATTGCAACAGGTTGGTTTACCGGTGGAAGGAATAGCGCTGATTATCGGTGTTGACCGTTTACTGGATATGACCCGGACCTCGGTCAATATTACCGGTGATGCTATGGTGTCAGTGATCGTAGCAAAAAGTGAGGGGGAATTTGACCAAAAGGTATTTAATGATCCGCGAGCAGGCTTGAAAGAGGAAACTATCGACTTTCACCATTTGCGGGATTAACCTGACCGGTTTCCAAACTCGGCGCCACTAGGCGCCGTTTTTGTAACGGATTGTCCAAATTTTTTCCAGCAAGTAACTGGTCGCCATCCGGCGGCGACCAAAGCCCTGCCCGGTAATATCAACGGTATCTAACAACTCGATCTGGCAATTTGGAAATAACACCGTTAATTCCGCTGCCGGTACTGAAAATGGCGGCCCTGATCGCTCCTGCTGTGGATACTCCAGCGTAATGACCAGTAACTCAGCACCAAGCACTAACCAGGACATCAGCTTTGTTGCATAGTGTTGGCGCATCTCTGCCGGCAAGGCAATTAACGCTGCCCGGTCGTAAATGAGTGCGCTGTCTGATACCCATTTATCAGGCACCTGAAAGAAATCGCCCTGCCAAAGCTGAATGCGTTCTGCCTGATAATGCATAAACTGCAGCTCAGGATCCGGCCAGGGCTGACAGCTGACTGCCAGATTATGCTCCCGAAAAAAATCCTGACAGGCAATCGGCGATAACTCAAACCCCTGCACCGGTAAAAATTGCTGGCAAAACAGTAAGTCGGGCGTTTTGCCACATAGTGGCAACACAATTTCATTACAGTCATCCGGGCGTTTCGCCAGGATCCGGGGGAGATACTGCTGCAATAGCGGGTGAGGTTCTGTAAGTTGAAACCCCAGTTGATTCTGCTGCCAGCACTGATGCCAAAATTCCGCTTCCATCGCCGCTAAAACCAGCGCTTTTGTTGCAGCTTTTGCCACAAGTCAGCACCAAAACTGGCACTTGCTGAGCCGAGCTTTTCAGCCAGACGTTTACGCTGACTAAATTTTACCGCGAGTACCTGACGTTCCTTGCACGCGGCCTGCAAATAATCATCACTGGTACTAAGCACATCGACCAAACCTAACGCCTTAGCTTGATAGCCAAACCAGTGTTCACCGGTCGCTACCTGTTCCAGAGCCAGTTGTGGTCTATGCTCAGCAACAAAGGTTTTAAACAACTGGTGTGTTTCTTCCAACTCCTGCTGAAACTTTTGCCGGCCTTTGTCCGTGTTTTCTCCAAACAAGGTTACCGTTCTTTTGAATTCACCTGCAGTAAACTGCTCAAAATCCACATCGTGCTTTTTCAGTAATTTATTGAAATTAGGTAATTGCGCGATCACGCCGATAGAGCCAACAATAGCAAAAGGCGCAGCGAGGATTTTATCAGCGACACAAGCCATCATATAACCGCCGCTGGCAGCGACCTTATCGACGGCAACGGTTAAGGTTATTTTTTGCTGCTTTAAGCGATCTAACTGAGAGGCCGCCAAGCCATAACCATGCACTACACCGCCGCCACTTTCCAGTTTCAATAATACCTCATCCTCAGGCGTGGCAACGGCTAATACCGCACTGACTTCCTCCCGCAATGCCTCGGCCTCGCGGGCATCAAGGCTGCCATTAAATTCCAGAACAAACAGCCGTTTAGGTTGTTCGGTTAAGGCGTCATAGGCTTTATGGGCGGTTTTTTGCCATTTTTTGAAGGCCTTTTTGTCTAACAAATGCTGTTGCAACAATTCCTGATGCTGATAAAAGCTTTGATTTAAATCCGTTACCTCTAACTGACCTTTGCGGGGTCGGCTTTTAACTGCTGCGCCAGTGACTAAAGCAATAATGACCGCCAGTGCGACAACCAGGGTCGCAACCTGAGCTAAAAACAGCCCATATTCATATAAAAATGCCAAAGCATCCTCCTACTACAGCAATGTTTCGCTATGTTATGCCGATATCCGAAAAAGCAACAGCCCGGCGCAAGTGCAGCCGGGCTGTTTAGTTTAAGGTCGCCAGACCTTAATTACCGGCGATAACTGCCGGATTCTGCACCCCAATCTGGGTACCGCGACTGAGGAAGAAGGTTGCCGTCTGGTATTGCATCTCACCCGTGGCGGCGGCACTGGCTGCCGGGCTCAGAATAGAGCCATGGTCACCGGCATTAAAGCGGGTTAAGGCATTGTTACCATCCAGCGCGACACCCGGTGCCTGCGCCGGCACGGCGACAACACCTAATAGACGCGCCAGCGGTTCAGTACCGGCCAAAGCCATCCGGCCTTGCGCTAACGCCGTCAACGGATTAAAGAAGCCGTTTGGAATAACCTGATCCGGCTTATTGTCTGCGCCATCACCTACCACTTCAATAATATAGGTTGGGGTGTTACCCGCTACCAACATTTGTGCATAATTATTTGGGTCACCGCTATCGGTTACGGTTTGCGCCGCAAAGGCGAACTGCGTCAGCGTTGCGGTAATACGCGCTAACTGAGCAGTATTACCGGTTTGCTGCAAGCTCGCCAGATAAGTATTAACAGCAGGTGCTGCACAGGCTGGCCAGGTTGCCGCCGTTGCTGCCGTTGGCGCACCACAATCGGTATTGGTCGCAATATAGGTTACAAATTGACTGGTTAACTCCCCGCCTGCACCCAACATCACACTGGCTTTAATCAGTGGACCAAATGACGGCGAATCTAACAGGAAGTTAGCAACGGCACCGCCTGGCATTGCCAGCACGGCCGTTTCAACCTTAAAGGCCGCGTCTAACATGGCGTTACCAGACGGCGCATTAGCAACAGCAACCATACTGGCACCGGTAATACCACCCAGTGAATGGCCTAAAAATTGAACCCGGCTTAAATCAACAGTGACACCGCTAATCGTATTTAATGCAAAACGCAGCGCTAACATGTCAGCAATACTTTGCCGCAAGTTATCGCGGGTTACTAACAGGTTAGACAGGTTCATATAATCTGTCGCTGAGTTAGTCGACGCATTAAAGTTTAAAGTACGGTCAGGGGTTTCATAGCTAAAACCGCGGCTACCATGCAATGGATGGTCGATCGCAATAGTCGCAAAGCCCTGAGAGCTGAGTGTACCCGTGATAGCCAGCATCGCTTGCTTATTCGACGTAATACCGTGCTGCAGAATCACTACCGGCCACCCGGCTTCAGGCATTGGAATAAAGTTGGTATCCGGCACTGTCATCTGAACTTCGACGTTCTGATAGCTGTTGATCTTAGGAATAGTATTAAATTTGGTCAGGTGACGGGCACTGTCAACACCTAAATCGCGCAAAGCACCGTTACTGACTGCCTGGCAAAAACCATCATTCTCGGAAACCGGCGTGGCAGGTTTCATACTTGGTGGTAGCGCAGCAATAATAGCACCACTGTCACAACGCGCTGTCCAACGGGTATTTAGCGGTGCCGTGACATTTTCAGCTGAAGGTACGCCCAGGAAATAAGGAAGCGTCATGCTGCCCTGATAATAGCGTGCTAACTGAAACGCCGGCGAAGTAGCAAACGCCGGATTTAATTGAGACACTCTCAAGCCGGTATTCTGCACCGTTAACTGACCAGGCGCATAACCGGTTGGTGTAGGAGATGCCATCAGCAGCTTTAAGTTAGCAATTACCGCTGCCGTCGATTGTGTAGTAATGGCAGCGGTGTAGATAATACTTTCTTTCGGTAAACCTTCGTCGCGCAGCATAGTGCTTTCGAAGCTATTGATCACTGCCTGCAGGCCGCGCTGTGCATCGGTCGCTAATGGATTAGTCGCCAGATCTTGTTTTACCAGTTCATAAGTGGTCGATGGTTTAATGGCTGCGCCGGTGCTGTCTTTCAAGCCATTGGTTAACGCCAACAGATAAGTGGTTGCCCCCTCCAGTGGCTTTAACGGAATCACAGCGACACTGTTACCACTGCCCGCCGATACAAAATCAACGCCGTATTGTAATTCAGCGACAATTTTACACGCCAAACCGCGAGGTACTGGCCGACAATCCGCATCAGGTGATGCCGGATCGCCCATCAAGGCTTTAAACAGACGAACAGAGCCTGGTGCCCGCGCCGAATCCATATTCAGCGATACGCCGGCTGGGAAGTTTAGTGCAATACTAAAAGGATTCTGCGTTGACCAACCATCCAAGGCACCTAAAGCTACTTGCGGGTTAGTGTAGTCAGGCGTAGCACCACTATCCAGAGTTAAGGTGCCGTCGTTAGTTCCCTGAAATAGTAAGTCATTTGGTACCGAAACCTGACCGGCTGTAGGGTCAAACACAACTCGGGAACTAGGGACTACCACCGTCCCGGAGTCCACGACATCCTGTTTGATATCATCCAGCGAATCACCACAACCCGCCAGACCGAGCGCCGCTGTGACAGCAATACTTATTGCCAGCTTGTTCATATCTTCTCCCCTGTCCATCACTGGTATTTTTTTATTGCAAAGCAAAACCTTACTCTGCTTATTTCTGAATTAGGCGGCTGTTAATGGCTAACAGCTACGACCAGTTAAAGTTAACTCAAAGTTTTCAAGAGCGCTAGAGCAAAAACAAAGATATCGTGAAGAAAGGTGCAAAATGCCGGCTTTCGGCGTATCCTGACGCCATTTTTTCTGGCTTGGGAGCATGAAATGCAAGTTCCACCATCTTATGATGCACCGGCGGGTGTGCTGCAAGACAAAGTCATCTTAATCACTGGCGCCGGAGACGGTATTGGCAAAACCGCCGCTGTAACTTTCGCCCGCTACGGCGCTACCGTTATTCTGTTAGGAAAAACAACCGCTAAACTCACTGCAGTTTATGACGAGATCGTGGCGGCAGGTTATCCGGAGCCGGCAATAGTGCCACTGGATTTAAAAGGCGCGACCAAAAAGCATTATCAGGATATGGCGGCAACGATCCGTGCTGAATTCGGTCGCCTTGATGGTTTACTGCATAACGCAGGCCTGTTGGGGGTTTTAACGCCCTTTGAACATATCGACTTGCCTACCTGGCAAGATATTATGCAAATCAATGTTACTGCGGCGATGTTAATGACTCAGGCGCTAATTCCTGTGTTGCAGTTAAGTCAGCAGCCATCAGTGGTATTTACATCATCGGGTGTTGGTCGCAAAGGCCGGGCATTTTGGGGGCCATATGCAGTGTCAAAATTTGCCACTGAAGGATTGATGCAAATCCTCGCCGATGAATATGATAATACCAGCCTGAGGGTGAACTGTATCAATCCGGGTGCTACCCGCACCAGTATGCGTGCTAAAGCCTATCCGGGTGAAGACCCGCAAAAACTGAAAACGCCGGAGGATTTAATGTGGCTTTATTTATATCTGATGAGTGATGCCAGTATTGGTGTTACCGGGCAATCGCTGGATGCGCAACCAAAATAGCTCGCTTCTTACAATGATAAACCCGGCAATGCCGGGTTTATTGGTAAAGACCTTGCTTTGAACTATTACAAGCAAGACATCAGCTTAACGCTGTTCTAATAACTCACCACCATTAACTCTGGCCCAATCATTCCAAACTAACACTTTCTGATTATAGTTTGTGACTGCCTGCTCAGTGGCATCGGCTAATAAACGCTCAATATCTTTAGCAAACTTTTTGTCTACCTTGGCGGCGGGAACCACATCAATTCCGCGTTCCTGCAAACCTTTTTTCATTGTATGAGTCCGCAATAATTGTAACTTGCCATTCTCAACATAAAAATACTGGCTATCTTTATTCAGCGTTTTAAATTTAGGCTTAACTGGCTTTTTGTCATCACTGCTTACTGACGCCGGTGTACTGGCAACCACCTCTTGTACCTGTTTATAACCTAACTGCTCCAGTGTAAATCCTTTTTCACGGGCGAAGCGTTCAATTTCATTGATCGCATCCAGCTCAGACTGACGTTCTGCCAGCACTGATTGTAACGTCTCCAGAACATCATTTAACTTAGCCAGCGTTAATTCTCTTGCGGCTTTCTTTAACTCGCGTTTATCAAGTAATAAAGACATCTTAGACTCCCGTTTAATAATCCGCGACATGATAACGGAAATGATGTAACAACAAAAGTGCTTTTATAATATCGATATTATTCAGCTATCATTCATTTAATATTGCGTTACTAATTTGTCCCCATTAGTGTTGATATATGCTATCTAAATTTATTGTAAACGCCTGTGCTGCCAATACAGTAGCTGAGTCTGTTTTGGCTGGTCAGTGTTGTAGTTTGCGAAAAATCCGTTATTGTGTCGCGATTTTGTCTTCGTGAGCGCTAAGATGCCAGACTTTAACAATTTGTTTATTAACAACCGCAATTGGGCCGATCGTATTGAACGTGAACAGCCTGGCTTCTTTAAACAACTCTCCGAGCAACAGGCACCCGAGTATCTGTGGATTGGTTGCTCAGACAGCCGGGTGCCTGCTGATGAAATCGTCGGCCTGATGCCGGGCGAACTCTTTGTGCATCGCAACGTCGCTAATCTGGTGGTGCATTCCGATATGAACTGCTTGTCGGTATTGCAATACGCTATCGATATTTTGAAAGTGAAACATATTTTAGTGGTTGGCCATTATGGCTGTGGTGGTGTTAAAGCAGCGCTATTGAATCAGCGCGTCGGTTTCGTCGATAACTGGCTACGTAATGTAAAAGATGTTTATGCGCTGCACCGCCAGCAAATTGATTGCCTGGAAACCGAGGATCAACGGGTGAACCGCCTGAGGTATCCCCAGAAA